>CAJNCO010000001.1:900000-1197725 GCA_905221305.1 bacterium | reverse complement strand
CGAACACAGTAGTTAAGCCCTAGAACGCCGGAAGTAGTTGGGGGTTGCCCCCTGTGAGATATGGAAGTCGCTTAGCTCGAGGGAGTTTAGCTCAGCTGGGAGAGCATCTGCCTTACAAGCAGAGGGTCAGCGGTTCGATCCCGTTAACTCCCATAGGTCCCGTAGTGTAGCGGTTATCACGTCGCCCTGTCACGGCGAAGATCGCGGGTTCGATTCCCGTCGGGACCGTTTAAGATAACGGAAGTTATTTTAGACTCGTTAGCTCAGTTGGTAGAGCAATTGACTTTTAATCAATGGGTCACTGGTTCGAGCCCAGTACGGGTCATGTTTGCGGGTTTGGCGGAATTGGCAGACGCACCAGATTTAGGATCTGGCGCTTAACGGCGTGGGGGTTCAAGTCCCTTAACCCGCATAATAGAAATCAGCCGGCTTAGCTCAGTTGGTAGAGCATCTGATTTGTAATCAGAGGGTCGCGTGTTCAAGTCATGTAGCCGGCATTTTTTTATATAGAATAAGAGGTCGATGCGAACGTAGTTCAGTGGTAGAACACCACCTTGCCAAGGTGGGGGTCGCGGGTTCGAATCCCGTCGTTCGCTTAGAGAGGCCGGGGTGGCGGAACTGGCAGACGCACAGGACTTAAAATCCTGCGATTGGTAACGATCGTACCGGTTCGATTCCGGTCCTCGGCATATAATGATGAGCACCCTTAGCTCAACTGGATAGAGTACCTGACTACGAATCAGGCGGTTAGAGGTTCGACTCCTCTAGGGTGCATTTTTTTATTTAACGCGGGAAGTAGCTCAGCTTGGTAGAGTACTTGGTTTGGGACCAAGGTGTCGCAGGTTCGAATCCTGTCTTCCCGATTCATGGCGGTGTAGCTCAGCTGGCTAGAGCGTCCGGTTCATACCCGGGAGGTCGGGGGTTCGATCCCCTTCGCCGCTATATTGATCTTGTTGGACCTTTAGCTCAGCTGGTTAGAGCTCTCGGCTCATAACCGAGTGGTCGTAGGTTCAAGTCCTACAAGGTCCATTGTAAATAATGGAGGATTACCCAAGTCTGGCTGAAGGGAACGGTCTTGAAAACCGTCAGGCGTGTAAAAGCGTGCGTGGGTTCGAATCCCACATCCTCCTTTTTATATTAACGCGGGATGGAGCAGCTCGGTAGCTCGTCGGGCTCATAACCCGAAGGTCGTAGGTTCAAATCCTGCTCCCGCAATTTGGCTCGGTAGCTCAGTTGGTAGAGCAATGGATTGAAGCTCCATGTGTCGGCGGTTCGATTCCGTCTCGCGCCATATTTTATTTTATTAAGCGGGTGTAGTTTAGTGGTAAAACTACAGCCTTCCAAGCTGTTGTCGCGAGTTCGATTCTCGTCACCCGCTTTGAACGAAGTTCAATTACCAAGTTTTTGAAACTTGGGCGCGTAGCTCAGGTGGTTAGAGCGCACGCCTGATAAGCGTGAGGTCGGTGGTTCGAGTCCACTCGTGCCCATTAATAGGAGAATTACTCAAGAGGCTGAAGAGGACGGTTTGCTAAATCGTTAGGTCGGGTAACCGGCGCGGGGGTTCGAATCCCCCATTCTCCGTACGTTAAGAGAGCTTCTAGGCTCTTTTTTTTGTATGTTAATCCCCCTTCTAAATCGTTAAAAGGGGGATTTGTTTATTACCAACTTGTTAGTGATATTTCTCCGCTATTTAGCCAGATAGTATGTTTATCTTCAAATTCGACTTGAAGTTGACCAGATTCTGAGATTTCTTTTGCAAGACCTTTTTTCAATTTTCCATCTAGCTGGAAGGTAACTTCTTTTCCAAGAACGATTGATCTTTTTTTATAGATATAAAGTAGCTCATCTGGATTCGTATTGTAGAAACAATTCCATATTTCGCTGATGAGCTCATTACGACTAATTGGTGCAGGTGGCATAAATAGGCTGTCTGCTTTTTCTTTTAGGTCATCTGGGAAGTCTGCTATAGAAAAATTTATACCAAGTCCGATAATGACATCTGTAACCAAGCCTGTCTCAACTGATGTCATTGCTTCGGTGAGGATACCTGCTATCTTTTTATTTTTAAAGTAGATGTCATTTACCCATTTGATATCTACTTCTATCATAGTTAGATTTTTAATGGCTTTGTAGACTGCAGCAGCTACAAGGAGAGTATAGGATGGGAGTTTTTCATAGGGAAGATTGGGTTGTATATGCAGGGACATATAGATCCCACCCTGAGATGGAGAATAGTAGGGGCGCTGAAAGCGGCCACGACCTGCTGTTTGACAGGTTGAAAGATAGAGTGTATTTCCTTTGTTTCCAGCTTCAATCCCTTCTTTAGCATCTGTTTGGGTTGATTTGGTCTCAGGTTTGTAGCGAATGGTTAAGTTGGTGTTCTCTTGAATCAAATCAGGCAATATCAGATCTCCTTGAATAAGCTTGTAGCCTCTATTTTTGATACTATCAATTTCTAGGCCTTCTTGTTGAAGACGTTGGATCGCTTTCCATATAGATGTACGGCTTAAATTCAGTTCTTCTCCGATTTTTTCTCCGCTAACATAATCGTTTTCTCTAGCTAATATTTGGTAGACTAGTTGGTGTGATTTCATTGATTTTCCTTTATACAGATTTGTTCTATAGTGATTTTTATAGCTTTCTTTTATTCTACCACAGCTTTCTTTAATTTAGGGAAATGAATAGTTGTAGGGGAGCAATAATTGCTTTGTAAAATTTCTCTCCTTAAAATTTTTTCTAAATATTCACTGATTTTTTCTTTTTGGTAGCGTGTTCATTGTTCCCAAATGACGGAAAAAATGGTAGAATATAAAGATAGTTTAGCATTTATCTTCTGGAGAAATCCAGAACAGAAAGGATCCGTTTTGAAATCAATTGGATTACTGGATAAGATAAGAGGGCTTTCGAAAAAAGATTTCTTTTTGTATTTGATGATCATAAGTATCTTTTTACCTTTTTATTTGTTCTTAGCTCTCTTTGCTTTATATTTGATAGGTTTACTTGTTACTGGGGAGATGAAGGGAATTATCAAAGGATTGGCCAAACATCCTGTACTTCTCTTTTTTATTGCCTACAGTAGTATCATCTCTATCGTCGCCAAGAACTGGCTTGGATTGGTTGCATCTTTACTGATGTTTCTCTTCCTCATTTTCTTTAGTTTTTACCAGAAACGTCTGACACATGCTTTCTTTCGACTGATACTGCAGACAATCTTGTTTGGTAGTGTGCTCTCTGCTGTTTTTGCTACTTTGGAGCATTTCCAAATTGTAAAGAAATTTAACTACGCCTTTCTTTCACCCAATATGCAAGTATGGCACCAGAACCGTGCAGAGGTCACCTTCTTTAATCCTAACTACTATGGGATCATTTGTTGCTTCTGTATCATGATTGCCTTTTACCTCTTTACAACGACGAAGTTAAGATGGTTGAAAGTCTTTTGCGTGCTAGCAGGTTTTGTGAATCTATTTGGTTTGAATTTTACGCAAAATAGAACAGCCTTTCCTGCCATCATTGCTGGTGCCATCATTTATCTCTTTACAACCATTAAAAACTGGCGCGCCTTCTGGCTCAGTATTGGTGTTTTCGGGATTGGCCTTTGTTTCCTCTTCTCAAGCGATTTGGGTGTCCGTATGGGAACGCTAGATTCTTCAATGGAGGAGCGAGTTTCAATCTGGAATGCGGGTATGACTTTGTTCAAGCAAAATCCGATCTGGGGTGAGGGTCCACTGACCTATATGAATTCCTATCCGAGAATCCATGCACCTTACCACGAACATGCGCATAGTCTTTACATCGATACTATTTTAAGTTATGGTTTGATTGGAACCATTCTCTTGTCCATTTCTTCGGTTATCCCGGTTCACATGATGATGGATATGAGTCAGGAGTCAGGTAAACGACCAATTATCGGTCTTTATCTCTCCTTCCTTACAGTAGTCGCTGTACATGGAATTTTTGACTTGGCTCTCTTCTGGGTACAGTCAGGATTTATCTTCTTGCTGGTTATGTGCAGTCTACCACTGGAACATCGAACCTTGGTGTCCGAAATGACAGATTAAGTTAATAAATAGTGAAGATCTTCTACTCTAGGTAGGAGATCTTTTTTGTTTGTGGAAATTATTTCTAAATCGAAATAGTTGACAGATGGAATGATAAGTATTACAATGTAATATAATTCGATATCGAAATAAATTGGAGGTGTTATGAAAGATAGTCATTTGGTAGCCCATCATATTCGTTTGTTAAATGGGCGGATTTTTCAAAAGTTACTGAGTCAGGATCCTGAGGCTCTTTATCGGAGTGAACAGGGAAAGATTTTAGCGGTTTTATGGAATAGTGAAACTGGCTGTGCAACTGTGACAGATATTGCTCTGGCGACTGGTCTCGCCAACAATACGCTAACAACCATGATTAAGAAACTTGAGGAGCAAAAGCTGATCACGATTAGTCCATGTGGGGTAGATAAGAGGAAAAAATATGTCGTTCTGACTGAACGTGGTTGGTCCCAGAAAGAAGTTGGCTATCGTATCAGTCAAAAACTGGATGCTATTTTTTATAAAGGATTCACTGAGGAAGAAATTCGTCAGTTTGAAAGTTATCAGGAACGCATTTTGGACAATCTGAAAGAGAAAGCAAATGAGGAATAAATCATGTCAAAACAAGTTGAAAATGCACAAAATCTATACATTCATGCCATTCAAGACGGGTGTGTTGCTGAGGCTCAAGCTCAGTCTGTAGGAGATACCTACATTCAACACTCGACAGGTGTGCCAGATGGGAAAGAAGGGTTTGCGACTTTCTTTGCAAATTTCTTTGAGCGCCATCCCGAGCGTGAGATGAAGATTGTCCGCACTATTGAAGACGGCAATCTGGTCTTTGTGCATGTTCACCAATATCTCAATGGGGGGGAAGCTCAATGGGTGACGACGGATACTTTCCGTGCGGATGAGAATGGTCGTATCGTGGAGCATTGGGATGTTATTGACTACTATCGAACATCTGAAAACGGCCAACTAAACCAGATTTTTGGAGATTTTGAGATCAAGGATTTGGACAAGACAGCAGAAAATAAAAAGTTAGTTCGCCGTTTCTTGACAGAAATCTTCCAAAACAAGGAACTTGATCTGTGGGAAGATTTTGTGGCAGACGATTTGATTCAGCATAATCATGAGATTGGACAAGGAAGTCAGGCCTATAAAAACTATGTGGCTGAACATGGTGTTACTTTCGACTTTGTTTTCCAGCTTTTGGGACAAGGAAACTATGTGGTTAGCTATGGGCAGACTCAGATAGATGGAGTTGCCTATGCCCAGTATGATATCTTCCGTTTGGAGAATGGCTTGATTGTGGAGCATTGGGATAATAAGGAAGTCATGCCTAAGGTAGAAGACTTGACCAACCGAGGGAAGTTTTAAATAGAGGACAAAGAATGATTGAATATAAAAATGTAGCGCTACGCTATACAGAAAAAGATGTTTTGAGAGATGTTAATTTACGGATTGAGAATGGGGAGTTCATGGTTTTAGTTGGGCCTTCTGGGTCCGGTAAGACGACCATGATTAAGATCATTAACCGTCTTTTGGAACCAACTGATGGAAATATATATATGGATGGCAAGCGCATCAAAGACTATGATGAGCGTGAGCTTCGTCTCTCTACTGGTTATGTTTTACAGGCCATTGCACTGTTTCCCAATCTAACGGTTGCGGAAAATATTGCTCTCATTCCGGAGATGAAGGGCTGGACTAAGGAAGAAATTGCTCAGAAAACAGAAGAGCTTTTAGCTAAGGTTGGTTTACCGGTAGCTGAGTATGGGCATCGCTTACCTAGTGAATTATCTGGTGGAGAACAGCAACGGGTTGGTATTGTTCGTGCTATGATTGGTCAGCCTAAGATTCTCCTCATGGATGAACCTTTTTCAGCCTTGGATGCTATTTCGAGAAAACAGCTACAGGTTCTGACGAAAGAATTGCATAAAGAGTTTGGAATGACAACGATTTTTGTGACCCATGATACGGATGAAGCTTTGAAATTGGCGGACCGTATTGCTGTTTTGCAGGACGGAGAGATTCGTCAGGTGGCGAATCCCGAGACCATTTTAAAAGCTCCTGCCACAGAGTTTGTAGCAGACTTGTTTGGAGGTAGTGTTCATGACTAATTTGATATCAACTTTTCAGGATCGTTTTGGTGATTGGGTAACAGCTCTATCTCAACATTTGCAGTTGTCGCTTTTGACCTTGTTACTAGCTATTTTTATTGCTATTCCTTTGGCTGTTTATCTTCGCTATCATGAGAAGTTGGCGGACTGGGTCTTGCAGATTGCAGGAATTTTCCAGACTATCCCGTCTCTGGCCTTGTTGGGACTTTTTATCCCCTTGATGGGAATTGGAACTTTGCCTGCTTTGACTGCTCTGGTGATTTATGCGATTTTTCCGATTTTACAAAATACCATCACTGGGCTGAAGGGAATTGATCCAAGTCTACAAGAGGCTGGAATTGCCTTTGGGATGACCAGGTGGGAGCGTCTCAAGAAGTTTGAAATTCCACTTGCTATGCCCGTCATTATGTCTGGGATTCGGACAGCGGCTGTCTTGATTATCGGTACGGCAACCTTGGCAGCCTTGATTGGTGCAGGGGGACTGGGTTCCTTTATCCTTTTGGGAATTGACCGCAATAATACCAGTCTGATTTTGATTGGGGCACTTTCTTCTGCAGTGCTGGCCATTGCCTTTAACTTCCTACTAAAAGTGATGGAAAAAGCAAAATTGAGAACGATTTTCTCTGGTTTTGCCTTGGTGACCATATTGCTCGGTCTGTCTTATAGTCCAGCCCTTTTGGCTCAAAAAGAGAAAGAAAACTTGGTGATTGCTGGGAAATTGGGACCAGAACCCGAAATTTTGGCCAATATGTATAAGTTACTGATTGAAGAAAATACCAGTATGACTGCGACTGTTAAGCCGAATTTTGGGAAAACAAGCTTCCTCTATGAAGCTCTGAAAAAAGGGGATATTGATATCTATCCTGAATTTACCGGTACGGTGACTGAAAGTTTGCTTCAGCCATCACCTAAAGTGGGTCATGAGCCAGATCAGGTTTATCAGGTGGCGCGTGATGGCATTGCTAAACAGGATCATCTTGCCTATCTCAAACCTATGTCTTATCAAAATACCTACGCTGTAGCTGTTCCGAAAAAAATTGCTCAAGAATATGGCTTGAAGACCATTTCGGACTTGAAAAAAGTGGAAGGGCAGCTGAAGGCCGGTTTTACTCTCGAGTTTAATGATCGTGAGGATGGCAATAAGGGCTTGCAATCAATGTATGGTCTCAATCTCAATGTAGCGACCATGGAGCCAGCTCTTCGCTATCAGGCAATTCAGTCGGGCGATATTCAAATTACGGATGCCTATTCGACAGATGCAGAGTTGGCGCGCTATGATTTGCAGGTCTTGGAAGATGACAAGCAACTCTTCCCGCCTTATCAAGGAGCACCACTTATGAAAGAAGCTCTTCTCAAGAAACATCCTGAGTTGGAGACAGTTCTCAATAAATTGGCTGGTAAAATCACTGAAAGCCAGATGAGCCAGCTCAACTACCAAGTTGGTGTTGAAGGCAAGTCAGCAGAACAAGTAGCCAAAGAATTTCTACAAGAACAAGGTTTGTTGAAGAAATAGTTTGAAAATGCTAAACTCAACTTTGTTAAACGACCATATAGAAAAATGCTCAGACAATCTTGTCTGGGTTTTTTTGATATTAGAGTTACTAAATGTCATTTAAAATGGAAAATAATACTCAATGAAAATCAAAGAGCAAACTAGGAAGCTAGCCGCAGGCTGTACTTGAGTACGGTAAGGTGACGCTGAAGTGGTTTGAATTTGATTTTTGAAGAGTATAAGAGGAAATTTTCAGGATTTTCTAAAATTTTACTGTAAATACACTTGACTATTCACAAAATAGGTGTATAATGTGTTGTGAACTACTTAACAAATAAGGATTTCCAACTCATGTCGACTAAGGATGGAAATCTTGTGTATAGACAGTTCAGTAGATATATAATAGAGCGTTGCGTCCGAAAGTCTATCCAGACACGGCTCTTTAAAAACAAAAGGAGAAAATATGACGACTTATTTGCAAACAAAACTCAAGAATATCAAAATAACTCTTGGTGAAATGTCTGGTGGCTACCGTCGTATGGTTGCTTCTATGACTGATTTGGGATTTTCAGGAACCATGAAGGCTATCTGGAATGACCTCTTTGCCCATCGTAGTTTTGCCCAGTGGCTTTACCTACTGGTTTTAGGAAGTTTTCCAATCTGGCTTGAGTTGATTTATGAACACCGTATTGTTGACTGGGTTGGGATGATTTGTAGCCTAACTGGTATTATCTGTGTTATCTTTGTATCGGAAGGTCGAGCAAGTAATTACCTTTTTGGTTTGATTAACTCTGTCATTTATCTTATCTTGGCTTTGCAGAAAGGCTTTTATGGTGAGGTGCTGACGACTCTCTACTTTACGGCCATGCAGCCAATTGGACTTCTAGTGTGGATCTACCAAGCACAGTTCAAGAAAGAAAAGCAGGAGTTTGTCGCGCGTAAGCTGGACGGTAAAGGTTGGACCAAGTATCTTTCCATTAGTGTTCTTTGGTGGTTGGTATTTGGGTTCATTTATCAGTCTATCGGAGCCAATCGTCCTTATCGCGATTCCATCACCGATGCGACCAATGGGGTTGGGCAAATCCTCATGACAGCTGTTTACCGTGAACAATGGATATTCTGGGCAGCTACCAATGTCTTTTCTATTTATCTCTGGTGGGGGGAAAGCCTGCAAATCCAAGGGAAATACCTGATTTACCTCATCAATAGTCTAGTTGGTTGGTATCAGTGGAGCAAGGCAGCAAAGAGTGCTTAAAAAGTAAAAAAGGATCATCTGATCCTTTTTTGTGTTAGAGCAAAATGAATAATACCGTAATGATAATAGCGCTCGTTATACGAACGATGTGGTGCGATATATGTTGACTTTCTTTCTGTTGGCCGTTCCAGTAGGCACCATAGCAGACGATACTCGAGCCCACAATCCATAGAAGAATGGTTGCAAGTGGGACGAAGTAAAAGATAGCTAGAGCCAGAGAAGTGATGCAACTGCCGACCAAAATGCACTTATTTCCTAGACTGTAGTTCTTTTGTTTCATGGCTGAAAAAGCGGCAGCAAGGTGAAGCAATGAGAAGGCGAGAGCTAGTACAATTGTTAGTATTCCTAGAATCATCGAAGTTAACATAGTTGGTTCCTTTCTGAGTTTCAGGCTTAGTTATCAAGTGGAGTTGTAGAGGTCATCTCTATTACATCAAGGTAAAATCTCACCACTTGCTCTTCGGTATAAGATTTTCCTTTTTTTAGCCACCAAGTTAGGGTCTCGATAAAATTCGCCACAACAAAATGCTGGAGGTAGGAGTCCGGAATGTTTGGATAGGCTTCTTTCAAGTCATCCGCCACCATGGGATAAACGTGGTGTTCGAGTTCCTTGTGTAGTTGGCGGAGGAAGTAGTCGTTTTTGGAAAAAAGGAGACTGGTGACATGGTCCTGGTTTTTCTGAAAATGTAAAAAGATATGTGCGAGGTAGTCTTCTGTAGTAAAGTGTCCTTCCCTTTCAAAGAGATGATGAAAGAGGTAGCGACAGAGCTCATCTAAAAGGAGTTCCTTGCTTTCATAGTGACAGTAAAAAGTAGAACGTCCAACATCTGCTAGGTCAATGATATCCTGAACAGTAGTGGCATCATAGCCCTTGTCGTTCAAAAGTTGTAAAAAAGCTTGATAGATGGCTTTTTTAGTCTTACTGACTCGACGGTCTCTTTTTTGCATATAGACACTTGAGGCAAACTATTCAGAACTGAACAGGACTGACAGTTTGCTTCTATCCTTTCTTTGGATTTTATTAGATAATACAAATGAAAGAAGTATGTATATACCCATTATACCAAAGGAGGGAGAGAAATGAGTTCTAAAACATCTATCTGGTTAGCTTTTTTCTTAAATTTAAGCTATGCGATTGTTGAGTTTATCGCAGGAGGAATCTTTGGTTCGAGTGCAGTTCTTGCTGATTCTGTTCATGACCTGGGGGATGCTATAGCCATTGGTATATCAGCCCTTCTAGAAACAATTTCAAACCGTGAAGAAGATAGACAGTACACCTTGGGTTACAAACGTTTTAGTCTTTTAGGAGCCATGCTAACGGCTGTGATTCTTATGATAGGGTCTGTCCTAGTGATTTTGGAAAATATCACGAAGATTGCTCATCCGCAACCCGTTAATGAGAAAGGTATCCTCTGGCTGGGAATCATTGCAGTAGCTATCAATGTGCTAGCAAGTCTGGTAGTTCGTAAAGGAAAGACAAAGAACGAGTCAATTCTTAGCTTGCATTTTTTGGAAGACACTCTTGGTTGGTTGGCCGTCATCCTAATGGCGATTATCCTCCGATTTACAGATTGGTATATCCTCGATCCGCTTTTATCGCTAGTTATTTCTATCTTTATTCTGTCGAAAGCCATTCCTCGCTTTTGGAGCGCACTGAAGATTTTCCTAGATGCTGTGCCAGAAGGGGTCGAGACAAGTGATCTGGAGAAGGATATAGAGGCTCTGACCAATGTCAAAAGTGTTAACCAACTTAGCATTTGGTCCATGGACGGTCTAGAGAACAATGCTGTTGTCCACATTTGTATCAAGGACTGGGAGCAGATGATGGAAACCAAAGAAGTGGTGCGTCAATTTTTAGAAGAAAGAGGCGTGCAGAATATCACTATTGAAGTGGATAGCAGTCAAAGCAATCATGCGCAACATAAGCGGAGGGTGAGAAAGTTAGAGCAGAAGCATGGGCATCATTAGTAGAAAAACGATCTCGCTAGAGGTCGTTTTGTTATCTTATTCCTTCCTCGTACTTTCTCTCAAAGTCAGTCTGGTTCCCAGCATGGTTAGGCTAGGGATTTTGCGACCGTGGAGAACTTCCTTGTTAAGAATATCCATACCTGCTCGGCCCATTTCCTCAGTATAGACCGTGATACTAGAGAGGGGAGGGTAGACTTGCTTGGTCAGGCTAGTGTCGTTAAAAGAAATGAGACTGACGCGGTCTGGTAGGCTGATTCCAGCTTCTTGAAGGGCACGAAGGGCACCGATGGCTAAACTATCGCTGGCTGCGAAAAAGGCTGGTGGGAGTTGTTCTCCTAGCTTGTGAATGGCCTCTTTCATCAAGTCATAGCCAGACTGGGCGGTAAAGCTTCCCTGAAAGACCAGTTCTTCATGGTAGATTCCTTTTGCTTGGGTAATGTCTTTGAAATTTTCTAGCCGTTTATCCTGGATAATTTCTTCCTGGTCGGTTGTTTCTTCAAGGCCGGTGAGAATTCCGATACGGTCAAGCCCTTGGCTGAGGAAGTGATCGACAACTTGTTTTACAGCAGTGTAAAAGTCAGTGATAATACAGGTATGGCCTAGTGAGAGGGTATCGCTGTCTATAAAGACTAAAGGCTTTTGGTATTCTTCAAAGGCAGAAATCTGTGCTCGGCTAAATTTTCCGATGCAGAGAATGCCAATCACTTCCTCGCTCAGTGTAAAAGGATGGTCGTTAAAATAGCGCAAGATATCATAGTCCAACTCTTGGGCTCTTTTTTCAATCCCTAGACGAATCTGGTAGTAGTAGAGGTCGTCTAGCTCTCCTTGTTCACTGATCCATTGGATAATGGCAATCTTTTGCTTGGGTTTGTGGGATTCGCCTGTCTTGAGGTGCTTGGTATAGCCCAGTTCTTCAGCGACAGTTAAAATACGATGTCTGGTTTCTTCTGTGACAGATAGGCTCTGGTCGCGATTGAGGACACGGGATACGGTCGCGATAGAGACAGAAGCTAGCTGTGCAATGTCTTTTAAGGTAGCCATAAATCCTCCTCCTTTTTAAGTTAGTATATCATATTTTTCTTCTTTTTACCGATAGTTTAGTAAAACTTTAGTAAAAAGGATTGACCTTGGCAAAAGCCTTGGATACAATAGAAGAAAACGATTACACGTTAAGGTAACTTAACGGACAGTCAAAGGAGAATTCATATGACACAACATCTTACTGCTGAAGCACTTCGTAAAGACTTTCTTGCCGTTTTTGGTCAAGAAGCAGACCAAACCTTCTTTTCACCTGGCCGCATCAATCTGATTGGTGAACACACGGACTACAATGGAGGTCACGTTTTTCCTGCTGCGATTTCCTTGGGAACTTATGGGGCGGCTCGCAAGCGTGACGATCAAGTTTTGCGTTTCTACTCAGCCAACTTTGAGGACAAGGGCATTATCGAAGTGCCTCTTGCTGACCTCAAATTTGAAAAAGAGCATAACTGGACCAATTATCCAAAAGGGGTTCTTCATTTCTTGCAAGAAGCTGGACACGTGATTGACAAAGGGTTTGATTTTTATGTTTATGGGAATATCCCAAATGGAGCTGGCTTGTCATCATCAGCATCTTTGGAACTCTTGACAGGGGTCGTGGCAGAGCATCTCTTTGATTTAAAACTAGACCGTTTGGATTTGGTAAAAATTGGAAAACAAACGGAAAATAACTTTATCGGAGTCAACTCTGGTATTATGGACCAGTTTGCTATCGGTATGGGTGCTGACCAACGTGCCATTTACCTAGATACCAATACCTTGGAGTATGACTTGGTGCCGCTTGATTTGAAAGACAATGTTGTTGTCATCATGAACACCAACAAACGCCGTGAACTGGCGGACTCTAAGTACAATGAACGTCGTGCTGAGTGTGAAAAAGCAGTAGAAGAATTGCAAGCTGCCTTGGATATTCAGACCTTGGGTGAATTGGATGAGTGGGCTTTTGACCAATACAGCTACCTGATTAAAGACGAAAATCGTTTGAAACGTGCTCGCCATGCTGTGCTTGAAAACCAACGTACCCTCAAAGCACAAGCAGCTCTTCAGGCAGGTGATTTGGAAACATTTGGTCGCTTGATGAATGCGTCACACGTTTCTCTAGAACATGACTATGAAGTAACTGGCTTGGAATTGGATACCCTCGTTCATACAGCTTGGGCTCAGGAAGGTGTTCTTGGTGCTCGTATGACAGGGGCAGGATTTGGTGGCTGTGCCATTGCATTGGTGCAAAAAGATGCTGTTGAGGCCTTTAAGGAAGCTGTAGGCAAGCACTACGAGGAAGTCGTTGGATATGCTCCAAGCTTCTATATCGCTGAAGTTGCAGGGGGCACTCGCGTTTTAGACTAGGAGAGAAGTAAATGGACGCTGTAATATTTGATTTAGATGGCTTATTAGCTGATACTGAGATCATTTCTCTAAAAGTTTATCAAGAATTGCTTAAAGATTTTGGAATTCCTTTCACAGAAGAAACATATTCTAGAGAATACAGTGGACATAGGGAAGAGGAGAATGTTCAACGATTTTTAGATACCTATGATTTACCTTGGAACTTTGACCAAACCTTGGAAAAAGTTTATGAACTGGAAGCTCGAATATTAGCCAAAGGTGTAAATTTAAAAAAAGGTGCTAAAAATTTGCTTGCTTTTTTGCAAAGAGAAGGTATTCCAATCGCTCTAGCAACTTCAAGTGTTGAATCTAGAGCTAAAATGATTTTGGATAGTAATGGTATACTGTCCCTATTTGACCATCTAGTTTTTGCAAAAGATGTAAAGCGAAGCAAACCTTACCCTGATATATTTTTAAAGGCCTGTAGTGATTTGAATGTTTTACCAGAGAATTGCTTAGTCCTAGAGGATAGTGAAGCAGGGATTGAAGCAGCATATAGAGCTGGGATACCAGTTATTTGTATTCCAGACTTAAAAATGCCAGCACAGTCTTTCTTAAATAAAACAGAACAAGTTTTTCAGGATTTAGATGCTGTCAGAGACTATTTAGAAAGTAAGAAGGAGAATCAATGAGTCAGGGAATTCTAGACGCATTTATCACGGAAGTCATTGCTGGAAGTTCATTTGAGGAAATGGATCGAATCTACCTAACCAATCGTGTTTTGGCTCGAGTGGGTGAAGGTGTTTTGGAAGTTGAGACTGATCTGGATGAGTTGATTGACCTCAAGGACCAGCTGGTCGAGGAAGCGGTTCGATTAGAGACGATTGAGGATAGTCAGACTGCGCGTGAAATCCTTGGTGCTGAACTGATGGACTTGGTAACCCCTTGTCCAAGTCAGGTCAATCGTGACTTCTGGGCAACCTATGCCCAATCTCCTGAGCAGGCAATTGCGGACTTCTATCAACTTAGCCAGAAAAACGACTACATCAAGCTCAAGGCTATTGCTAAAAATATTGCTTATCGTGTACCATCTGACTACGGAGAACTTGAGATTACTATCAATCTCTCTAAGCCTGAAAAGGATCCGAAAGAGATTGCGGCAGCCAAGTTGGTCCAATCTAGCAATTATCCTCAGTGTCAGCTTTGTATAGAGAATGAGGGCTACCATGGTCGGGTTAACCATCCAGCTCGTAGCAATCACCGCATTATCCGTTTTGAAATGGCGGCTCAGGAGTGGGGCTTCCAGTATTCGCCCTATGCTTATTTTAATGAGCACTGTATTTTCTTAGACGGTCAGCATCGTCCCATGGCGATTAGTCGACAGAGTTTTGAGCGTTTGTTGGCTATCGTAGAGCAGTTTCCAGGCTATTTTGCAGGTTCCAATGCCGACTTGCCAATCGTGGGAGGATCTATCCTAACCCATGACCACTATCAGGGAGGGCGTCATATCTTTCCTATGGAATTGGCTCCTCTGCAAAAGGCCTTCCGATTTGCTGGTTTTGAGCAGGTCAAGGCTGGGATTGTCAAGTGGCCTATGTCAGTGCTACGTTTGACTTCGGATTCCAAAGAAGATTTGATCAACTTGGCGGATAAGATTTTGCAGGAATGGCGCCAGTATTCAGATCCTGCAGTGCAAATTTTGGCAGAGACAGACGGGACACCGCATCACACCATTACACCCATTGCCCGTAAACGAGATGGTCAGTTTGAGTTGGATTTGGTCTTGCGAGACAACCAGACATCGCCAGAGCATCCTGATGGTATCTATCATCCCCACAAGGATGTCCAACATATCAAGAAGGAAAATATCGGCTTGATTGAGGTCATGGGCTTGGCTATCTTGCCACCTCGTTTGAAAGCAGAAGTGGAGCAAGTCGCTAGCTACCTCGTGGGAGAAGAAGTCTCAGTTGCCGACTATCATCAGGAATGGGCAGACCAGCTCAAAGCCCAACATCCAGAGCTAACGGATAAAGAAAAAGCCCTTGAAATAGTTAAGGACTCTGTGGGTGCTATCTTTGCGCGTGTTCTGGAAGACGCAGGGGTTTACAAGCAGACGGAACAAGGACAGGCAGCCTTTATGCGCTTTGTAGAGCAGGTTGGAATTTTGCCAGACTAGGAGCTTTCTCCTTGCACAGTCCTATAAAAAGTAGTATCATAGTGTCGTTTGAACTATCAGGAGGAAACGATGAAAGATTTTCATTTTGATGCTATATCTGCCTTTGAAAATTACGAAATTGAAAAAATGAGAGATGGTTATGTTGTGGTAACGACAAAAGTAGTGGACTCGTCGCTCAACTACTATGGCAATGCCCATGGTGGCTATCTCTTCACCCTTTGTGACCAGATCAGTGGTCTAGTGGTCATCTCGCTAGGGCTTGATGGGGTGACACTCCAGTCCTCTATCAACTACCTCAAGGCTGGAAAACTCGACGATGTGTTGACCATTAAAGGAGAATGTGTCCATCAAGGTCGCACAACCTGTGTCGTGGATGTGGATATTACCAATCAAGAAGGCAGAAATGTCTGCAAGGCAACCTTTACCATGTTTGTCACAGGCCAGCGGTCAGAAGAAAGACAGGTAAGGATATAGATAAACAAAAAAGAGGCTCGCACCTCTTTTTCTTATTTCTTCTTCCGGTTTAATACTGCATTGAGTACAATGGCCAGTAGGCTGGCTACGACGATTCCATTTGAGAAGAACATTTGGAAGGCTGTCGGCATGCTGACAAAGAGATTACTGTTGTTGAGTCCAACTCCTGCAGCGATGGATACCGCTGCGATAAGGAAGTTGTGTTCATTGTTAGCAAAGTCAACGCGGGCGAGGATTTGCATCCCTTGAAGGGAAACAAAGCCAAACATCACCAGCATGGCCCCTCCAAGGACAGGGCTTGGAATGATTTGGGCGAGGGCACCAAACTTAGGAAGGAGTCCAAGGAGGACTAGGAAACCAGCTGCGTAGTAGATTGGCAGACGGGTCTTGATACCTGATAATTTGACCAAACCAACGTTTTGTGAAAATCCTGTATAAGGGAAGGTGTTAAAGATTCCTCCGAGAAGTACGGCCAGACCTTCTGCACGATAACCGTTGCGTAGACGCGTGCTGTCAATTGGGTCATTGGTAATATCAGACAAGGCCAGGTAAACACCAGTGGATTCAACCATAGACACCGTTGCGATGATACACATCATGACAATAGATGAGATTTCAAAGGTTGGCACCCCAAAGTAGAGGGGAGTTGGAACATGGACAAGCGGAGCTGCCGCAACAGGGGAGAAATCTACCAAGCCCATGGTAGCAGCAATGGCAGTTCCAACAACCAGACCAATCAAAATGGAGATAGACTTGATAAATCCTTTGGTAAAGATGTTGATCAAGAGGATAATCAAAACAGTGATAGCAGCAAGCAAGAGACTTTGACCAGTTGGCTCTGGGACGTTATTTCCCATATTTCCAATAGCGACAGGAATCAGGGTCAATCCAATCGTGGTAATGACAGAGCCTGTTACGATAGATGGGAAGAGATTGGCAACTTTTGAGAAAATGCCTGAAATCAGAACCACATAAATCCCTGAAACGATAAGGGCACCAAACATAGCACCGCTACCGTGGCTTTGCCCAATCATAATCAAAGGAGCGACGGATTGGAAGGCTACTCCGAGAACAACTGGTAGTCCAATTCCGAAGTATTTGTTGAGTTGGAGCTGGAGGAAGGTGGCCACTCCACACATGAAGATATCTGTGGAGATTAGGTAGGTCAACTGCTCAGCTGAATAGCCAAGAGCTGTCGCAATCATGATAGGAACCAGGATAGAACCTGAGTACATGGCTAATAAGTGCTGCAAGCCAAGAACGGCTGCTTGCGAGTGTTTTTCTTGTTTTTGCATTAGAGATCTGCCTCCTTAAATACGACCTGACCATTTTCGAAACGATCCAAGCGAGCCAGTGATAGGACTGGATATCCTGCTTTTTCAAGCAAATCACGACCATCTTGGAAAGATTTTTCAATCACGATACCAATCGCTTCAACTTTTGCTCCAGCTTGTTCGATGATTTGGATCAAGCCTTTGGCAGCTTGTCCATTTGCTAGGAAATCATCGATAATCAAGACCTTGTCCTCAGGTGAGAGGAATTTTCCAGCGATGGAAACGGTGCTGGTCACCTGCTTAGTAAAGGAGTAGACTTGGGCGGTTAAGATACCTTCGTTCATGGTGATGTTTTTAGCTTTCTTGGCGAAAATCATGGGGACATCTAAGGCTTCAGCTGTAAAAATAGCTGGTGCAATGCCTGACGCTTCAATCGTTACAACCTTGGTAATGCCAGCAGAAGCGAATTTGTCCGCAAATACCTTACCAATCTCTCGCATCAAGCTAAAGTCAACTTGGTGGGTTAAAAAGGAATCCACCTTGAGGATGTTGTCACCCAAGATATGCCCATCCTCGAGGATGCGCTCTTCTAATAATTTCATAAGACCTCCTAAAGTCTAAAAGCCAGTTTACTTGTTGGTTAAATATTTCTATAGTGAACCAGTTTGCTAGTACTATATATTTGATAAAACTAGTACGAGCGAAGCGAGTTTCATCAAATATTTCCCGCCGTAGTGGTATTATAGACAATAATCTTGTTATTGTCTATGACGGGATTTTTGAGACTTTTGGCTCAAAAATTAGGGATGAAATTCCGAAGGAAGTTGCTCCCGTCCGCACTAATTAAGGGAAATATTAAAAAAATTTAGTTTACACCTAAAGGCGTGCTTTAACAAAAATATTCAAAAAGGACCTACTTAATCCCCTAAGTAAGTCCCCAAAATAGGCATGGCCAACACCATACCTTCAGCTGACGTACTCATTGTTAGGTGTTCCGGCACCTTGTAGAAACGTCGTGCCAATTCACGACATAAACAAGTAAAATGATATTCAATTTTAAATAGGCTACTGCCAATGTTTTCATTTTACACCAATTAGCTTTATAAATCAAATATTTTGTTAGCAAATAGATCATAAAAGCGAACGAATAAAAGGCTGCAATGCTAGATAGTATTGTAGCCTTTTGTTCTTCTATTCGCTAAATCTTAGAAAATAACCATCTGGATCCAAAACTGCAAATTCGTGAGGATAGATGTAGTGATCCCCAACACGAAATGTTCTCTTAGTCAAAGGACGATAAATAGGACAGTTGGCCTCTAGCAGTTTTTGGTGGAGCTGAGGGACATCTTCAATACCAAAGGAAATATTGACACCGCGCCCGAAAGGATAGGTTAGTTGGGCTAATTCTTCTGCGCTGCCTTCTTCTAGCATAAGTTGGCAATCTTCAAGCGAGAGGAAGAGAAATTTCTCCTCTGGACGCTCGTATTCGACAGAAAATCCCAGCAAGTCGCAGTAGAAGTGGCGTGACTTTTCGAGGTCAGATACTACAAATTCAGGAATGACAGCTTGATAGTCCATTAGCTTTCTCCTTAGAGTTCAATTTCCAATACAATCGGCGTATGGTCTTGACGCGCACCTGAGTCAATCATGTCAGACTTAGTCACCTTGTCAGCCACGCGATTGCTGGTGAGCCAGTAGTCGATTCTCCAGCCTGTATTGTTGATTTTAGAAGTCTTGCTGCGTTGCGCCCACCAAGTGTAACGTTCCGGGACATCGCCGTGAATGTGACGGAAGGTGTCGGTAAATCCAGTTGCCAAAAGGTTTGTAAAACCAGCACGTTCCTCATCTGTAAATCCTGGTGAACGGCGGTTGCTGGCAGGATTTGCAAGGTCAATTTCCTTGTGAGCTACGTTGTAGTCTCCAGTCGCAAGGACTGGTTTTTCTTTGTCTAGTTGCGCCAAATACTCAGCGTATTTGACGTCCCAGACTTGGCGTTCTTCCAAGCGTTTGAGCCCATCGCCAGCGTTTGGAGTGTATACTTGGGTCACGAAAAATGCATCAAATTCCAAGGTGATGATGCGGCCTTCCAAGTCCATGGTAGAAGGAGCCCCGATTTCTGGGAAGCTAATCGTTGGTGTGAGTTCTTTCTTATAAAGGAACATGGTTCCAGCGTAGCCTTTGCGAGCAGGTTCTTGAGAGGAACGCCAAGTGTTTTCATAACCTGGGAAGAGTTCTTCAAGTACTTCTAGGTGTTTCTTTGTAGGGCCCTTGGCAGAAAGCTTGGTTTCTTGAATAGCGATAATATCAGCATTTTCGGCTACCAAGGTTTGTAGGACTTCTTGGGACAATTTTGCACGAGCTGAGTCGCTCGTTAGGGCTGCATTGAGGGAATCAATATTCCATGAGATGAGTTTCATAAAGTTACCTTTTTCATTCAGATTACAGACTATATTATACCAAAAAAAGGCGCATTTCCCCAACGTATGGTTTGAAAAATCACCCTCTTTCGTTTATAATTAAGAATGATTTTATGAAAGGGAGTGAAAATACATGAAATTCTATTCTTATGACTATGTCCTCAGCCAAATCGGTCAGCAAAATGGCATCATGATTGGTTTAGGGATTGTCCTATTAGCTGTGACAGGATTTTTAGCTTTTAAGGCTTACCATGATAAAAAAGGCACCAAGTTTCGTGAGTTGGTCATGATTTCAGCTTTGACTTTATTAGCTCTCCTTTTGGTTAGCATCACAACTTATCAAAACAATCAAGTTTCTAATAATAAATTTCAAGCTTCACTTCATTTCATCGAGCTTGTTTCCCAAGAATTGGGAGTAGACAAGTCAGAGGTCTATGTCAATACTTCTGCCGACACGGATGGCGCACTTATCAAGGTCGGAGATCGCTATTACCGTGCCTTGAACGGAAGTGAGCCAGACAAGTACCTGCTAGAGAAAGTGGAATTGTATAAAACAGATGCAATTGAACTGGTGGAGGTGAACAAATGACACTCAATTATATCGAAATTTTAATCAAACTAGCCTTGGGTCTCTTTTCTCTTGTTTTCGTAATTAATGTGACAGGAAAGGGCAACCTAGCGCCTAACTCAGCAATAGATCAAATTCAGAACTATGTACTCGGGGGGATCATCGGTGGGGTGATTTACAATAGCGCCATCAGTATCCTTCAGTATGCAGTTATCCTGATTATGTGGACCATTCTGGTCTTGACTCTCAAATGGCTCAACAATAATGTTCACTTTGTGAAACGTTTGATTGATGGGAAGCCAACCCTGCTCATCAAAAATGGGAAGATTGATCCAGAAGCCTGCCGTTCGGTTGGTTTATCAGCAGCGGATGTAGCACTTAAGCTCCGTAGCCAGGGAATTTTCCAAATGAAACAGGTCAAACGCGCTATGCAGGAGCAGAACGGTCAACTTATCGTAGTCCAAATGGGAGATGAGAATCCCAAGTATCCTGTTGTCACAGACGGTGTGATCCAAGTTGAAATTTTGGAAACCATTGGTCGGAGCGAAGAATGGCTGCTTGATAACCTCAGTAAACAAGGGTATGACAATGTGGCCAATATCTTTATCGCTGAGTATGACAAGGGTGCCGTCACAGTCGTAACTTATGAATAAGAAAAACCTGGGGTCTCTGCCTCAGGTTTCCATTTGCAATCAGAAAGGGATTTTATGTCCATTATTCAAAAACTCTGGTGGTTTTTCAAGTTGGAAAAGCGCCGTTATCTAGTCGGGATTGTGGCCTTGGTCTTGGTTTCCGTCCTCAATCTCATTCCTCCCATGGTTATGGGACGTGTGATTGACGCCATCACTGGGGGACAATTAACCCAGCAGGCCCTCCTTCTTAATCTATTTTATCTACTGCTGGCAGCCTTTGGGATGTACTATCTGCGCTATGTTTGGCGCATGTATATCCTTGGGACTTCCTACCGTCTAGGGCAGATCATGCGGTCTCGCTTATTTGAGCATTTTACTAAAATGTCGCCAGCCTTTTATCAGACCTATCGAACGGGAGACCTGATGGCACACGCCACCAATGATATCAATGCTTTAACTCGTCTCGCAGGTGGAGGAGTCATGTCAGCAGTGGATGCTTCCATCACGGCGCTGGTGACTTTGCTGACCATGCTTTTTAGCATTTCATGGCAGATGACCTTGGTTGCCATTCTTCCCTTGCCTTTCATGGCTTATGCGACCAGTCGTCTAGGGAGAAAGACCCACAAGGCCTTTGGCGAGTCACAAGCTGCCTTTTCCGAACTCAATAACAAGGTGCAGGAGTCAGTATCAGGTATCAAGGTGACCAAGTCTTTCGGTTATCAGACAGATGAGCTGGAGTCTTTTCAGGCGGTGAATGAATTGACCTTCCAAAAGAATCTCCAAACCATGAAATACGACCGTCTCTTTGATCCTATGGTTCTCTTGTTTGTTGGTTCATCCTATGTTTTAACCCTCTTGGTCGGTTCCTTGATGGTTCAGGAGGGGCAAATCACGGTTGGAAATCTGGTTACCTTTATCAGCTACTTGGATATGCTAGTTTGGCCTCTTATGGCTATTGGCTTCCTCTTTAATATTACTCAGCGAGGAAAGGTGTCCTACCAGCGGATTGAGGAACTTTTATCTCAGGAATCACCTGTACAAGAACCTGAGTTTCCTCTGGACGGTATTGAAAATGGACGTTTGGAGTATGCCATTGACAGCTTTGCCTTTGAAAATGAAGAAACACTGACTGCTATTTACTTTAGTTTAGAAAAAGGGCAAACCTTGGGCTTGGTCGGACAGACAGGCTCTGGGAAAACGTCCTTGATTAAGCTCCTCTTGCGTGAATACGATGTGGATAAGGGAGCTATTTACCTAAACGGTCACGATATTCGGGATTATCGTCTGACAGACCTTCGTGGCCTCATGGGCTATGTTCCTCAGGACCAGTTCCTCTTTGCGACTTCGATTTTAGACAATATCTGCTTTGGTAATCCTAACTTGCCCCTTTCAGCAGTTGAGGAAGCGACTAAGCTAGCTCAAGTTTACCAAGATATCGTAGACATGCCTCAAGGATTTGATACAGTTATAGGTGAAAAAGGAGTCAGTCTATCTGGTGGGCAAAAGCAGCGCATAGCAATGAGTCGGGCTATGATTCTAGACCCTGATATCTTAATTTTGGATGATTCCTTATCCGCCGTGGATGCTAAGACGGAGTATGTGATTATTGACAATCTCAAGGAAACTCGTAAGGATAAGACAACCATTATTACAGCCCATCGTCTCAGTGCAGTTGTCCATGCAGATCTGATTTTGGTTCTGCAAAATGGTCAAATCATAGAACGGGGCACGCACGATGACTTGCTAGCTTTAGATGGCTGGTATGCCCAAACCTACCAGTCTCAGCAGTTGGAAATGAAAGGAGAAGAAGATGCAGAATAAGAAAGAACAATGGGTTGTATTAAAGCGCTTGATGTCCTATCTCAAGCCCTATGGCCTCCTGACCTTTTTGGCACTCAGTTTTCTCCTCGCGACGACGGTCATTAAAAGTGTCATTCCCCTTGTGGCTTCCTACTTTATCGACCAGTACCTCAGCAATCTTAATCAACTGGCCGTTACCGTTTTGCTGGCCTACTATGGTCTTTATCTCCTGCAAACTCTGGTCCAGTATGTTGGAAATCTTCTCTTTGCGCGGGTGTCCTACAGTATTGTCAGAGATATTCGTCGCGATGCCTTTGCTAATATGGAGAAACTGGGCATGTCTTATTTTGACAAGACGCCAGCAGGCTCCATCGTTTCTCGTTTGACCAATGATACTGAGACCATCAGTGATATGTTTTCGGGAATTTTATCCAGCTTTATTTCAGCAGTTTTCATCTTTCTGACAACTCTGTATACCATGTTGGTGCTGGATTTTCGTTTGACAGCTTTAGTCTTGCTCTTTCTTCCCTTGATTTTCCTTTTGGTCAATCTCTACCGGAAAAAGTCAGTGAAAATCATCGAGAAAACCAGAAGTCTCTTGTCGGATATCAATAGTAAGCTGGCAGAGAATATCGAGGGGATCAGAATTATCCAGGCCTTTAATCAAGAGAAGCGCCTGCAGGCAGAATTTGATGAAATCAACCAAGAACACTTGGTCTATGCCAACCGTTCTGTAGCCTTGGATGCCCTCTTTTTGAGACCTGCCATGAGTTTGCTGAAACTTCTAGGTTATGCAGTCTTGATGGCCTACTTTGGCTATCGTGGTCTTTCTATCGGGATAACAGCTGGAACCATGTATGCCTTCATCCAGTACATCAACCGCCTTTTTGATCCCCTGATTGAGGTGACGCAAAACTTTTCAACCCTTCAAACGTCCATGGTATCTGCAGGCCGTGTCTTTGCCTTGATTGATGAGAGGACCTATGAGCCTCTTCAAGAAGATGGACCAGCCAAAGTCCAAGAAGGCAATATTCGTTTTGAACATGTGTGTTTCTCATATGATGGCAAACATCCGATTCTGGATGATATTTCCTTTTCGGTTAAGAAGGGAGAAACCATTGCCTTTGTAGGGCATACAGGTTCTGGGAAATCTTCCATTATCAATGTCCTCATGCGCTTTTATGAATTTCAGTCAGGCCGCGTTCTCTTGGATGGTGTGGATATCAGGAACTACAGTCAGGAAGAGCTGAGAAAAAATATCGGTCTGGTCTTGCAGGATCCCTTCCTCTATTACGGGACTATCAAGTCCAATATTGCCATGTACCAAGATCTTAGTGATGATCAGGTCCAGGCTGCAGCTGCCTTTGTGGATGCAGATTCCTTTATTCAGGACCTTCCGCAGGGTTATGATGCACCTGTGTCTGAGCGTGGTTCGAGCTTTTCTACTGGCCAGCGACAGCTTCTTGCCTTTGCTAGAACAGTCGCCAGTCAGCCTAAAATCCTGATTTTGGATGAAGCGACAGCCAATATTGACTCTGAAACAGAAAGTTTGGTTCAAGATTCCCTAGCCAAGATGAGACAGGGGCGGACGACCATTGCTATTGCTCATCGCCTTTCGACCATCCAGGACGCCAACTGCATTTATGTCTTGGACAAGGGGCGCATCATAGAGAGTGGAACCCATGAGGAACTCTTGGCCTTGGGAGGAACCTATCACAAGATGTATAGCTTGCAGGCAGGGGCCATGTCCTAATACTCTTTGAAAATCTCTTCAAACCATGTCAGCTTTATCTGCAACCTCAAAGCTGTACTTTGATTTTCATTGAGTATAAGAAGGAAATTCTTCAAATCACAGATTTCTTGCACCGCCTTTTCCATTTTGTGGTATAATGAAAAATGTTGACAAATAGTATAATAAAAACAAAGGAGAAACAGCATGCTGAAATGGGAAGACTTGCCCGTGGAAATGCAATCAAGCGAGGTTGAGTCTTACTACCAGCTTGTCTCTAAAAGGAAGGGTTCGCTGATTTTCAAGCGTTGCCTGGATTGGGTTCTGGCCCTGTTTTTGCTAGTTTTGACTTCTCCCGTCTTTCTTATCTTGAGCATTTGGATCAAGTTGGATAGCAAGGGACCTGTCATTTACAAGCAAGAGCGCGTGACCCAGTACAACCGTCCGTTCAAGATTTGGAAGTTCCGTACTATGGTAACGGATGCGGATAAAAAAGGAAGCCTGGTGACTTCATCTAACGACAGCCGCATTACCAAAGTGGGAAATTTCATTCGCCGTGTACGTTTGGACGAACTACCTCAGCTGGTCAATGTCCTTAAGGGCGAGATGTCCTTTGTCGGTACACGACCTGAAGTGCCACGTTACACCGAGCAGTATAGTCCTGAAATGATGGCGACCTTGCTCTTGCCAGCAGGAATCACCTCGCCAGCCAGCATCAACTACAAGGATGAGGACACCATCATCAGTCAAATGACGGAGAAAGGTCTGTCAGTTGACCAGGCCTATGTAGAGCACGTCCTCCTTGAAAAGATGCGCTATAACCTCGCCTATCTCCGAGAGTTTAGTTTCCTTGGAGACATCAAAATCATGTTTCAAACCGTGTTTGAAGTGCTAAAATAAAGTAGTCATGAGAAAATGAGTACAGATAAAAGGAGCAAATCAATGCCAAATTACAATATTCCATTTTCACCACCCGATATTACGGAAGCAGAAATTGCTGAAGTAGCGGATACCCTGCGTTCTGGTTGGATTACAACTGGGCCAAAGACAAAAGAACTAGAGCGTCGCTTATCTCAATACACACAGACACCTAAGACTGTCTGCCTCAACTCTGCGACAGCCGCTCTTGAGTTGATTTTACGTGTTTTGGAAGTGGGACCAGGTGATGAAGTCATCGTTCCAGCTATGACTTATACAGCTTCATGCAGTGTCATCACACACGTAGGAGCGACACCTGTCATGGTGGATATCCAAGCAGATACGTTTGAGATGGACTATGACTTGCTAGAGCAAGCCATTACTGAAAAGACTAAGGTGATTATTCCGGTTGAGCTTGCAGGGATTGTTTGCGACTATGACCGTTTGTTCCAAGTCGTGGAGAAAAAACGGGATCTCTTTACAGCTGCTAGCAAGTGGCAAAAGGCCTTTAACCGTATCGTGATTGTCTCTGATAGTGCTCATGCTTTGGGATCTACTTACAAAGGACAACCAGCTGGATCTATCGCTGACTTTACTTCCTTCTCATTCCATGCCGTTAAGAACTTTACAACTGCTGAGGGAGGAAGTGCGACTTGGAAAGCCAATCCAGCGATTGACGACGAAGAGATGTACAAGGAGTTCCAAATCCTTTCCCTTCACGGTCAAACAAAGGATGCTCTTGCCAAGATGCAATTGGGTTCATGGGAATACGATATCGTCACACCAGCCTACAAGTGCAATATGACCGATATCATGGCTTCGATTGGTTTGGTACAATTGGATCGTTACTCTGGGTTGCTACAACGTCGTAAGGACATCGTGGACCGCTATGATCGTGGTTTTGCGGGTACTCGTATTCACCCACTGGCACACAAGACTGATACTGTCGAATCTTCACGTCACCTCTACATCACCCATGTAGAAGGAGCAAGTTTAGAAGAACGCAACCTCATCATCCAAGAATTGGCCAAAGCAGGAATTGCAAGTAATGTACACTATAAACCGCTTCCTCTCTTGACAGCCTATAAGAATCTTGGTTTCGATATGGCAGATTATCCAAGAGCCTATGCCTTCTTTGAAAATGAAATTACGCTTCCTCTTCATACAAAATTAAGCGATGAAGAAGTTGATTACATCGTTCAGACTTTGGTGAGAATTTCCGAGGAAATCCTCGGTTCTGGAAAAAAATAATAAAAAATCTTGACAAAAAGCGGACAATAGCATATAATATTCTCAACAAATCAGAAAAGTAACTATTTTTGATCTTCAGGGAGCCTGTGGTAATTGTGAACAGGTGGTTGGAAGTAGTGAAAGTGGGCTGATTTTAAAAATGAATTTGAAACAATGAAAATTCGGTGCGCACACCTTACAGTGCAACTTGTTGTTAGACAAGGCAGAGATGTAAAGGGGAATAGTCCCTTTATAATTGAGGTGGCACCGCGTTACCAACGCCCTCACACAGAATCCAATCTGTGTGTGGGCTTTTTCATATCTTGAAATCAATACTGAAAGAGGAAAAAATTATGACAACTAAAGGTTATTTTGGACAATTTGGTGGTAGTTTTGTACCGGAGCCGATTCAGGCTTTGTTGGATGAGTTGGAAGTGACATTTGACAAATACAAGGATGATCCAGAATTTTTGGCAGAATTTCGCCATTACTTGAAGGACTATTCAGGTCGTGAAACACCGCTTTATTTTGCGGAAAGTTTGACAGACCACTTAGGTGGAGCTAAGATTTATCTCAAGCGCGAAGACCTTAACCATCTGGGTTCACACAAACTAAACAACGTTCTGGGTCAAATCCTTCTTGCCAAACGTATGGGAAAAAAACGTGTGATCGCGGAAACAGGAGCTGGTCAGCACGGTGTTGCGACAGCAGCTGCTGCAGCCAAGTTTGGTATGGCTTGTGATGTCTACATGGGGGCAGAAGATGTGGAGCGTCAACGTCTCAATGTCTTCCGTATGGAGATGATGGGAGCGACCGTTCACGCAGTTGAAACGGGGACACGAACTCTTAAGGATGCGGTTGATGCAGCCTTTGGAGCATGGATGAATGACCTTGAAGCCTTCTACGTTTTGGGATCTGCTGTAGGGCCTCATCCTTATCCTACCATTGTTCATGAATTCCAAAAGGTCATCAGTGAAGAATCTCGCCGTCAAATCTTAGAAAAAGAAGGTCGTTTACCAGACTACGTCATTGCCTGTGTAGGTGGTGGTTCCAATGCCATCGGTGCTTTTTCGCAGTATGTGGCTGATGAAGAAGTCAAATTGGTTGGGGTCGAAGCTGCCGGTCACGGACTTGACACAGACAAGCATGCAGCCACTATGACAAAGGGTAGTGTCGGAATTGTCGATGGTATGAAGACTTATGCAGTCTTTAAGGAAGACGGAGAGCTGGCGCCAGTTTACTCTATCTCAGCTGGTTTGGACTATCCAGGGGTTGGCCCAGAACACGCCTACTTCAAAGATTCTGGCCGCGTGGAATATGTGGCAGCGACAGATGAAGAAGCTGTTCAAGCCTTGCTTCTTCTCAGCAAGACAGAAGGAATTATCCCAGCGATTGAAAGTTCGCACGCCATCGCAGAAGCGGTTAAACGTGCACCGAAACTAAGTAAGGATGATATTATCATCATCAATGTCTCTGGTCGTGGAGACAAGGACGTAGCTGCGATTGCAGACTACCTAGAAGCTAAAAAATAAAAGATGGAAAAATTACAGCCTTTTCTCTCACAGAGAGCTTGTGGTTGCTGAAAACAAGCAGAGAAAGCTGTAAGGTTGGGTCTATCTGAAACGAGAGAAGAAAACATAATTCTCAAGGGAGTGCCCTTTATCGCACAGCCTGTTATAGGAAAGTTCTGAGACAGGAATGAGAGATAGGAGAAATCCTATAATTGAGGTGGCACCGCGAATTTCGTCCTCACGCAAGTTATTTTGCGTGGGGATTTTTCATACAATCGCCACGGACTAGAAGTAGAACTGAAAGGGAAATTACAATGGAACGAATCATTCATGGAGATGTCTTATCACCAATCTTGGCTTATATGCGCCTAAAGGGGCAACACAAGGTGATCTTAGAGAGTATTCCGAGAGACAAGGAAACCGCTCGTTTTTCTATCCTAGCCTATAATCCAGTTTTTGAGATTCAGTTTGAAAATGGAGTCCTCTATCAAAATGGTCAAGTGATTGATCGGGATCCCTTGGATTTCCTTTATGAAGTGACTCATAAGAGCCAACACCATTCAGATCTCCCTTTTGGTGGGGGAGCTATTGGCTTTGTCGGTTACGATATGATTTCTCTTTATGAAGAAATTGGTCAAATCCCTGAGGATACGATTGGGACGCCAGACATGCATTTCTTTGTCTATGAGAGTTACATGGTCTTTGACCACAAGAAAGAAAAAATTCATGTCATAGAGGATGCTCTTTATAGCGATCGCAGTCAAGAAGATTTGGAAAAAGCCTTGAAGCAAGTGCTTGAGGAATTACGCATTCCTGCTCCAAATGAATTTGAAGATTTGGATCTATCTCCGCTGAACTTCAAACCGCATATCGCTCCTCAGAAGTTTGAGGAAATGGTGGAAACAGCTCGCGACTTGATTCGTAATGGTGATATGTTCCAATGCGTGCTCAGTCAGCGTTTCTCAGCAGAAGTTACTGGAAATCCATTTGACTTCTACAGAAATCTCCGCGTGACCAATCCATCTAATTATCTCTATTTCTATGATTTTGGGGATTATCAAATCATCGGTGCCAGTCCAGAAAGTTTGGTTTCAGTTAAAAATGGCATCGTGACAACTAATCCGATTGCCGGTACACGGCCAAGAGGGGCTACGGATGAAGAGGACAAGGCCTTGGCGACAGACCTCCTGTCTGATGAGAAGGAAACAGCAGAACATCGAATGTTAGTAGACTTGGGACGCAATGATATTGGTCGTATCTCTGAAACAGCCAGTGTTCAAGTCACCAAGTATATGGAAGTGGAGCTCTTCCGCTATGTCATGCATTTGACCAGCGTGGTCAAGGGACGTTTGCTTCCAGACCTCACTGCCATGGATGCTTTGAAAGCTACACTTCCAGCTGGAACAGTTTCAGGAGCTCCAAAGATTCGAGCTATGAGACGCATCTATGAACTGGAAACAGAAAAACGTGGTGTATACGCAGGAGCAATCGGCTACTTGTCCGCGACGGGAGATATGGATTTCGCTATCGCCATCCGAACCATGATTCTCAAAAATCAAACAGCCTATGTGCAGGCTGGGGCAGGGATTGTCTATGATTCTATCGCCCAAAATGAATACCAAGAAACCATTAACAAGGCTAAATCTATGACTAGAATTGGAGAACTAAGACCATGATTTTATTGATTGACAACTATGATTCTTTTACCTATAATTTGGCGCAATACATTGGGAATTTCGCAGAAGTACAGGTCTTGAGAAATGATGATCCCAAGCTGTATGAAGAAGCTGAAAAAGCAGATGGTCTGGTTTTTTCTCCCGGTCCAGGTTGGCCAGTTGATGCTGGAAAGATGGAAGACATGATTCGTGACTTTGCAGGTAAGAAGCCAATTCTAGGGATTTGTTTGGGTCACCAAGCTATCGCAGAAGTCTTTGGTGGGAAGCTAGGTTTGGCTCCAAAAGTCATGCATGGGAAACAGAGCCATATCAGCTTTGAAGCGCCATCTGTTCTCTATCAAGGTATTGAGGATGGTCGTCCAGTCATGCGCTATCACAGCATTTTAATTGAAGAAATGCCAGAAGAGTTTGAAGTGACAGCTCGTTCGACTGATGACCAAGCTATTATGGGAATTCAACACAAAAGCCTGCCGATTTATGGCTTCCAGTACCATCCAGAAAGTATCGGAACGCCAGATGGCTTGTCTTCTATTCGGAATTTTATCGAGAAGATTGTAAAGTGAGGAAACTAGGATGAAAGAGATTATTGAAAAATTAGCAAAATTTGAAAATTTATCAGGTGTGGAAATGACGGATGTCATTGAGCGTATCGTAACTGGGCGTGTAACCGAAGCGCAGATTGCTTCTCTTCTCTTGGCCCTTAAGATGAAGGGGGAAACACCGGAAGAACGCACAGCCATTGCACAAGTCATGAGAGGGCATGCCCAACACATTCCAACTGAAATCCATGATGCTATGGATAACTGCGGTACAGGTGGAGACAAGTCCTTCAGCTTTAACATTTCGACAACTGCAGCCTTTGTCTTGGCTGGTGGCGGCATTCACATGGCCAAGCACGGTAACCGTTCGATTTCTTCTAAATCAGGCTCGGCAGATGTCCTTCAAGCATTGGGTATCAATCTTGACCTCAAACCAGCTGAACTAGGTAAGGTTTTCGATAAAACTGGAATCGTCTTTCTCTTTGCTAAAAACATGCACCCAGCTATGAAATACATCATGCCAGCTCGTTTGGAGTTGGGAATTCCAACGATTATGAACTTGACTGGTCCACTGATTCATCCAATGGCTTTGGAAACACAGTTGCTTGGCATTAGTCGTCCAGAACTGCTAGAAAGTACAGCTCAGGTATTGAAAAATATGGGTCGCAAACGTGCCATCGTGGTTGCTGGACCAGAAGGGTTGGATGAAGCTGGCTTGAACGGGACAACCAAGATTGCTCTTCTTGAAAATGGCGAAATCACCTTGTCAAGCTTCACTCCAGAGGATTTGGGGATGGAACGCTACGCTATTGAAGATATTCGTGGAGGGAATGCTCAGGAAAATGCAGAGATTTTGCTTAGTGTTCTTCAAAACGAACCAAGTCCATTCTTGGAAACGACAGTCTTGAATGCTGGTCTTGGTTTCTATGCTAATGGTAAGGTAGCTAGTATCAAGGAAGGGGTTGTCTTGGCCCGTCAAGTAATTGCTAGTGGCAAGGCCCTTGAAAAACTCAGACTGTTACAGGAGTACCAAAAATGAGTCAGGAATTTTTAGCACGAATCTTAGAGCAGAAGGCGCGTGAAGTCGAGCAAATGAAGCTGGAGGAAATCCAGCCCTTGCGCCAGACCTATCGCTTGGCTGACTATTTAAAACAACATCAGGACCGTTTGCAGGTAATCGCTGAGGTCAAGAAGGCTAGCCCTAGTCTGGGAGATATCAATCTCGATGTGGATATTGTGCAACAGGCCCAGACTTATGAAGCGAACGGCGCAGTGATGATTTCGGTTTTGACAGATGAAGTATTCTTTAAAGGGCATTTGGATTATTTACGTGAGATCTCCAGTCAGGTAAACATTCCAACGCTCAACAAGGACTTTATCATCGACGAAAAGCAAATCATCCGTGCTCGCAATGCCGGTGCTACAGTTATCTTGCTCATCGTGGCAGCCCTGTCAGAAGAACGCCTCAAGAAACTGTACGACTATGCGACAGAGCTTGGTCTGGAAGTCCTGGTAGAGACTCACAATCTAGCTGAACTAGAAGTGGCCCACAGACTTGGTGCTGAGATTATTGGGGTTAATAACCGCAACTTGACCACCTTTGAAGTCGACTTGCAGACTAGTGTAGACTTGGCCCAGCACTTTGAAGAAGGGTGCTATTACATTTCTGAATCTGCTATTTTCACAGGGCAGGATGCGGAACGAGTAGCACCATACTTTGACGGAATTTTGGTAGGAACAGCTCTCATGCAGGCAGAGGATGTAGCCCAGAGAATCAAGGAGTTGCAGATTGGCAAAGGTTAAGATTTGTGGATTATCGACCAAAGAAGCGGTGGAGATAGCCGTATCAGCAGGGGCAGACTATATTGGTTTTGTCTTTGCACCTAGTAAAAGACAGGTGACCTTGGAAAAGGCTACAGAGCTGGCAAAGCTCATTCCTGTTAACGTTAAAAAGGTTGGTGTATTTGTTTCACCAAGTCGAGCAGAATTGCTAGAAGCGATTGAAAAAGTTGGTCTGGACTTGGTTCAAGTTCATGGTCAGGTGGCAGATGATTTGTTTGAGGATTTGCCTTGTGCCAGCATTCAGGCGGTGCAGGTGGATGGAAATGGTCATGTACCTCATTCTCGGGCAGACTATCTACTCTTTGATGCGCCTGTGGCAGGGAGTGGTCAGACCTTTGACTGGGGTCAACTAGATACGGCAAGACTTGCTCAGCCCTTCTTTATCGCAGGTGGGCTTAATGAAGACAATGTAGCAAAAGCAATTCAATACTTCACTCCCTATGCAGTAGATGTATCAAGTGGTGTAGAGACAGACGGACAAAAAGATCATGAAAAGATTAGAAGATTTATAGAGAGGGTAAAACATGGCATATCAAGAACCAAATAAAGATGGATTTTACGGAAAATTCGGTGGACGTTTTGTCCCAGAAACATTGATGACAGCAGTATTGGAGTTGGAAGAAGCTTATCGTGAAAGTCAGACAGATCCAAGTTTCCAAGAAGAGTTAAACCAACTTTTGCGCCAGTATGTAGGACGTGAAACACCTCTTTACTACGCAAAAAACTTGACCCAGCATATCGGTGGAGCCAAGATTTATCTCAAACGGGAAGACCTCAACCATACAGGGGCCCACAAGATTAACAATGCCTTGGGACAAGTCTTACTTGCTAAACGCATGGGCAAAAAGAAAATTATCGCTGAAACAGGTGCTGGTCAGCACGGTGTGGCAACTGCAACAGCTGCAGCCCTCTTTAACATGGAATGTACCATTTACATGGGTGAGGAAGATGTCAAACGCCAAGCCCTTAACGTCTTCCGTATGGAGCTTTTGGGAGCTAAGGTTGAGGCTGTGACAGATGGTTCGCGCGTGCTCAAGGATGCGGTTAATGCAGCCCTTCGTTCATGGGTAGCGAATATCGATGATACCCACTATATCCTTGGTTCTGCCTTGGGACCTCATCCTTTCCCAGAAATTGTTCGTGACTTCCAAAGTGTCATCGGTCGAGAGGCTAAACAACAGTACCGTGACTTGACAGGTCAAGATTTGCCAGATGCCCTAGTAGCCTGTGTTGGTGGTGGTTCGAATGCTATCGGTCTCTTCCATCCATTTGTAGAAGATGAGTCTGTAGCTATGTATGGGGCTGAAGCAGCTGGACTTGGTGTGGATACAGAGCACCACGCAGCAACCTTGACCAAGGGACGTCCAGGTGTCCTCCACGGTTCTCTCATGGATGTGCTCCAAGATGCTCATGGTCAAATTCTTGAAGCCTTCTCTATCTCAGCTGGATTGGACTATCCTGGTATCGGTCCAGAACACTCTCACTACCACGATATCAAACGTGCCAGCTATGTTCCTGTGACTGACGAGGAAGCCTTGGAAGGATTCCAACTCTTGTCTCGTGTGGAAGGAATTATCCCAGCCTTGGAATCTAGCCATGCCATTGCCTTTGCAGTGAAATTGGCCAAAGAACTTGGTCCAGACAAGTCAATGATTGTCTGCCTATCCGGTCGTGGGGACAAGGATGTAGTTCAAGTCAAAGACCGCTTGGAAGCAGATGCAGTAAAGAAGGGAGAAGCCCATGCCTAAGACACTAACAGAAAAATTAAATGCTATTAAAGCGACTGGAAAGGGAATTTTCGTTCCTTATATCATGGCTGGGGACCATGAGAAAGGTTTGGATGGTCTCGGTGAAACAATCCACTTTTTAGAAGATTTGGGTGTTTCAGCCATTGAAGTGGGTATTCCCTTTTCGGATCCTGTTGCAGATGGACCTGTGATCGAAGAAGCAGGCTTGCGCAGTCTAGCTCATGGAACTTCTACCCAGGCTTTGGTTGAAACCTTGAAGACCATTCAAACAGAGGTGCCACTTGTCATCATGACCTACTTCAACCCCCTCTTTCAGTACGGTGTGGAGAAATTTGTCAAAGATTTGGCAGATACAGCAGTTAAGGGTTTGATTATCCCAGACCTGCCTCATGAACATGCCAACTTTGTGGAGCCTTATTTGGCAGATACAGACATTGCTTTGATTCCCCTAGTTAGCTTGACAACAGGACTTGAGCGTCAGAAAGAGTTGATTGAAGGAGCAGAAGGTTTTGTCTATGCCGTTGCCATCAACGGGGTGACAGGGAAGTCAGGAAATTACCATGCAGACTTGGATAAGCACTTGGCGCAATTGCATCAAGTAGCTGACATCCCTGTCTTGACAGGTTTTGGCGTGTCAAGTCAAGCTGATGTAGAACGCTTCAATGCGGTATCAGATGGCGTTATCGTCGGTTCAAAAATCGTAAAAGCTCTCCATCAAGGAGAGCCGATTGAGGACTTTATCAAACAAGCAGTAGATTACCAAAAATAATCACACAAACAGCAAGTAAGAGGAAAGGCACGAAAGGAAGTCTTTCCTTTTTCTTTTGCAGGAGAAAGGCCAGAATGCCCGTCGCAGAAGCAATCTGGATCAAGATGAGTAGTTCTGTCGCGCTAAAGACAAGCGCACAAGAAGCCAGAAAGAGAAAATCCCCTGCGCCTATGCGGATATCAATAAAATGAGCCATGATTCCAAGGGCAAGAAAGAAGACCATAACCAGATTCCAACCAGTGCAGGCCATGAGGATTAGGTGAAAAGTCAGCCAAACCAGTAAGGGATATTCCTGATGGCGAAGGTCGTAGATACCTAAGGTCAAGCCAGCAGTGATTAGGATGACTTGCCCCAAGGAAAGCCAGCTCAAAGACCAAGCCAGAAAGAGGAGTCCTAAGCCGAGTTCAAAGAGGGCATACCAGAATGGATAGCGAACCTTGCAGTAGCGACAGCGAAAACGATTAACCACCTGCGATAGGATCGGAATCAAATCTAGTGGACGCAAGCGAGTCTGACAGGAATCGCAGTGGCTAGCCGGTCGAATAATGGATTGCTCAGGAAAACGGTCAATGACCAAACCCAAGAAAGAAGCGAGAATGCTCCCGACAAGAAAAAAATAAAGATCAATCATACTTATCTATTCGTAAAAAATAGAAGAAGTAGTATAATAAAGAAACATTGATAAGATGGTGAGGTCAAGATGATGATTCGTTTTGAAGAAAATATGAGCCTAGAAAATGCTCAACTCGTATGCCAATGGTCTAACTCTCTTGGCAAATCCTTTCAAGAACAATGGATGGGAACAATGATTCCTTTTCCCTTGACAATTCAAGTCTTGCAAGATTTGGAAGGAATTTTTTCAATCTTTGATGGACAAGAGTTTGTGGGGCTTATCCAGAAAATCAGGCTAGAAGACAGGAATCTTCATATCGGGAGATTTTTTATCAACCCTCAGAAGCAGGGGCAAGGCTTAGGTAGCCAGGCTTTAAGAAAATTTGTTAGTTTGGCCTTTGAAAATGAAGACATAGACACTATTTCTCTAAATGTCTACGAGGCAAATCAAACAGCTTACAAGCTTTACCAAAAAGCAGGATTTGAAATCGTTCAAATGGTTGAAGTACCTATACGAAAATACATCATGAAAAAGGGCAGATAGCAGTCACATGGGGCTAGAGTCCCAAGGATTTTCAAGGAAAAGGAAGTTATCTTTCAAAGTTAGAAACAAGACTTCTATGATTTCTTAGATAGAGGAGATAGACATGACGAGACCTAGAAAAATACGAATCTTGCTCGCTTCTGTACTTGCCCTAGTTGTTGGTATCACTCTTTATTTTCAGTATCAAAGCCACCAAGAACGGTTCCAACTAAAGGCTTCCTTTGAAGAAAAGGACAATATAGCAGTCTTACAACATTTAATGGATTCAGGGAAATATGCGTCTGACATGCGAAAAGCTGGCTATATTGTTCCTCCCGACGGTGCCATTCGCTTGGATGGAGGAATTGACTCCATAGGGATAAAAGGAGACATTGATTTGAAAATGTCGAATCCTGGCAGGGATGAAGTCTCGGTTTTATTTGAAACAATGGTAAATGAGGAAAAAATAGATGCCTACTATATTTTAGATCATCAATTAACCCTAAAACGTAGTTACTATTCTCATATTAGTAATCAAAAAAAGAAGATGTGAACATCTCTCAAGCCGAAGAAGAACGTCTATTAAAAATTGTTCAAAAAGAGTTGAAATCTTTTCTAGATAAGATGTATCAGACTTTGTATGGTTAAGGTTACTAGTGAGAAATGAACACGAGTCCTTGTTTAGGATGTCAACGATGATGAGAAAGGGGGAAAAGAATGTTTACAGAATTGCTCTTTATTGTCTCTTTTGTGTTACTTTTACGTTTGTTTAAAAGTAGGTGCTCACGAATAATTATAGGAGTCTTGTATAGTTTGCTACTAGTTTGGTTTGTCTTTTCGGTTTTGAACTATGGCAAATACACTCTTCAACCAGGTCAATCCGTCACCTTAAAAGTAAACCCCATAACACAAGATCTGGAATACTATTCAATCTTTATCTTGAAGAAAAATGATTCAAGTAAAATTAAATTAACTGGCTCTAGTGTTTGGAGTGAGAGAAATGGTGATGTATATTATGGAGTAGAGGAACAAAAGATTATAAAAAGCCATGGTTTGGACGAGGAGGATGAAGAACTTCCAAACAAGCAAGCAGATATTTATTTAGTAAAAGATGGAGTTGTTGTGAGTTACCAAGGTGAAAAAGTATTTGATGCTACCAATAATAAGCCCTACACGATAACCATTACCAATGTAGACAACCAACCAGCCCAATTTGAAGCTCAAGTGGTGGATAAGTAAGCACGTCTAGTAGTGTGCAAGCTTTTAAATTTTCTTTCTTTAAAAGGGAGATATTATTTTAAGTAAGCAAAAAAGCCCTGAAACCAGAGCCTTTCCTATTAAGAATCTCTTTTAACGAAAAATGGGAAGCGTGTTTAGAATCCGATCTACAAAAAAAGAGGACATTTATGGTCCTCTTTTTGACTACTATAATGAAAAGGTCAATTAACGTTTAGCCTTATTTTTCATCCTTGTGAAGCATGTTTTTCACACCTTCAATAGCGCCTTCGACAGCGTCTTTAGCATCCTCAGCAACTTCTTTTACTTTAGAAACAACTTTTTCAGCTGTTCCTTCTTTTTCCATTTTTTCATCGCCGATCATTTTGCCGACACCTTCTTTAATGGAACCTTTTGCTTGATTTAATTTTTCTTCTGTTGACATGATTCTGCCTCCTTTAAATTGATTGATTTTGACAAGATAAATTAGTGTACGCGAGCATTTTCCTTTGTTTCGCCTTTAACGGCTTCAACACCTTCGCCTACTTTTTCTTGAACAGCAGCAACACCTGAACCGATACCAGATTTCACTTTTTCAAATTGTTCTGAAGCAAATTCTCCTGTTGAAGAAGCCACGTCAGTTACTCGGTCTTGGAGGCTAACTGAATCTGCTTCATGCTGTTCCTTCGTTTTGATATCAACAACATTCACATTGACTTCAACAACTTCTAGATCAGTCATTTTTGTAACTTGTGATACGACAACATCTTTGATTTCTTTGTACAAAGCAGGAACATTCTTTTGGTATTCAACGACAATGTTCAAGTCAACTGCAACTTGCTCTTTCCCAACTTCAACATTGACACCATGAGTGACATTATCAGTATTGATAATTTTTTCTGTTAGATTAGAGAAGAATCCTCCATCAACATCCAAAAGTCCAGGTACTTTTTCAAGTGAAAGACCAATGATTTTTTGGATTACTTTATCTTCATAAGTGAGTTCCCCTTTAACATTTTGAGAAACAACAGCAACATCTTTTTTTTCTACATTTTTTTCTACATTTTTATCTACGTTTGACATACGAGACTCCTTTATTTATTTAAATATTTTTCCTTAACATAGTATCCTGCAAATGCTCCTAGGGCTCCACAAATTAGTACAAATAGTGTTTTGAAAAAGCCAAAGGATAAGATAAAGCAAGCGAGAATGACACCTACTAGACCTGCAATGATTGGATACTGATATTTTTTAAACCATTCCATTTTTTACTTCCTTACTTTACACGACTAACAGTCTTTTTGGTCGTTTTTGGAGGTTCAAATTCTTTCACTTTAACTTCAAGTTTTACCTCACGTTCAATACCAAAGAACTGCTTTAATCCATGAGTTATTTCATTCTGGATGACAAGACATCGATTTGAGATGTTGTCCGAAGGAAGAATTTTGCCCTCAACATAAACGAAACATTTATTTTTGCGGCTATTTACATGGACTGTTGGTTCTTTGATCAACTGATGATCAATGACCAAACATCGAACAAAGCCTTCGATAGCTGAATTTTTTAGTTTTAATGTATCTTCTTGAGTCTCTAATTGAATCTCTAAATACTGTTTAGGATAGAAGAGTATTACTAGCATTGAAATTAACACTAAAACAGATAGGACAAGTGTCCCCCAAAAGACATATCTAGCAATCAGAAATTCAGCGTAGAGTTCTCTCCAACTGAATAAGTGGATATCTAAATCACTGACCTGATGATAATCTATGAGAATAGGAAGGAAAATAGCCAAGATTAAAATACAGAAAATAAGTAACAATATTTTCTTTGATTTTGACATATTAAATCCTTTCAAATGAAAAGCTTTAAACCATAATTTTACACGTCTAAAGTATTCAAAATTATGGCTTATCACTTTTAATGTTCTATTAGGTAATGATTATTTTTTACCAAATAGAAATGAAACGACTGCAACAACAATCACTGCACCTACGATTGACGGAATAATAGCCATTCCAGCCAATGAAGGCCCCCAGCTTCCTAGAAGTGATTGCCCTACAGATGAACCGATAAGACCTGCAAAGATATTTGCAATCAATCCCATTGAACCACCTTTTTTAGTGATTGCACCTGCGATGAGACCAATAAGACCTCCTACAATAATGGACCACAACATAGTGTATCCTCCTTTTCTATTTCTAAATCAAAGAATCAATTTCTTTGATTACACTAATTATATAGTATCTCAGCTTGGAAACATAATAGTTCGTCTTGAAAACCGTACTGTAAACATGTACTCTAGATACAGATAAATAAGAAAAATTTGATTCTACTGAGGTCCTAGGTGATGAAGCGAGTCTTTTCATCGCAAGCAAAAGTCGTTATAAGAGAATAAATACACTCTATATGGTATAATTGCATGAAGATTGAAAGACAATCAATTAGTTTATTATAAAGAAAGAAAAGTTATACATGAGAGATTTATTATCGAAAAAAAGTCACAGACAATTAGAATTATTAGAATTACTATTTGAAAACAAACGCTGGTTTCATATTTCAGAACTAGCAGAATTATTGCACTGTACAGAACGTTCTGTAAAAGATGACTTGTCTCAAGTCAGATCTTCTTTTCCTGACTTGATATTTCATTCCTCAACAAACGGCATCCGTATCATTAATACCGATGATAGTGATATTGAGATGGTCTATCATCATTTTTTTAAGCATTCAACCCACTTTTCAATTTTAGAATTTATCTTCTTTAATGAAGGATGTGATGCTGATAGTATTTGCAAAGAGTTTTATATCAGTTCTTCCTCTCTTTACCGTATCATCCGTCACATTAATAAGATTATTAAGAAACAATATCGTTTTGAAATTAGCCTCAATCCAGTTCGAATCACTGGAAATGAGATTGATATCCGTTACTTTTTTGCCCAGTATTTTTCAGAGAAATATTATTTCCTTGAATGGCCCTTTGAAGATTTTTCAGTAGAACCCTTGTGTAAGCTGTTGGCACTGGTCTATAAAGAAACTGCATTTCCAGTCAATTTCGCCACTCAACGAATGTTAAAGTTACTCCTCGTAACAAATTTATACCGCATTAAGTTTGGTCATTTCTTGGAAGTTGAGAAAAATTCTTTTAACAACCAATTGTTAGAGTCTTTCATGCAGGCAGAAGGAATCGAAGACATTGTAGCGAGCTTTGACTCTGAATATCATATCTCTCTGAATAAAGAAGTAATAGGTCAATTATTTGTATCCTATTTTCAAAAAATGTTTTTCATAGATGAAGAAGTATTTCTGAACCATGCAAAAACAGACAGCTATGTAAAAAAATCGTATCAGTTATTGGGAGATCTAGTAGATCAGGTATCAAGAGAGTATAATCTTCAAGTAGACAATAAGGACAATCTGATTTGGCATATGCATAATACAGCACATCTGCATCGCCAGGAATTATCGACAGAGTTTATCCTATTTGATCAAAAAGGTAATACAATCAAGAACTTTCAAAATATTTTCCCTCGATTCGTTTCAGAGGTGAAGGAAGGGATTGAACATTATCTAGAGGCTTTGGATATGGATCGTAGTTCAATGAAAGTCAATCATTTGACCTATACTTTTATCACCCATAGCAAACACTTAGTGCTGAATCTTTTACAAAATCAACCTAAATTAAAGGTTTTGGTCATGAGTAATTTTGATCAGTATCATGCAAAATCCATAGCAGAGACACTTTCTTACTATTGCAGCAACAATTTTGAACTGGAAGTTTGGAGTGAATTAGAGTTATCACTTGAGTCTCTAAAAGAATCACCTTACGACATCATTATTTCTAATTTCATTATTCCTCCTATTGAAAATAAGAGACTGATCTATTCTAATAATGTCAATACAGTTGCTCTCATCTCTTTGCTTAACGCAATGATGTTTATTCGACTAGACGAGTAACTAAGAATAACAAAAAACGCTAGATAGCGTTTTTTTTGTTATAAGAAAAGAATTTCATCTATATTAGACTCAGAATATCTTAAAAATCTTGTCATTTCTTAGTTTAGAACAAACAAAAAAGCCTTGACTCCAAGGCTTTTCCTGTTGTATTTAGATGCCCCCTGCAGGGCTCGAACCTGCGACCCATAGATTAAGAGTCTACTGCTCTACCAACTGAGCTAAGGAGGCAAAGAAAAAGCTGTATTGGTGCCGAAACTTCACGGTTTGTATTGAACCCGCGCAATTAAGCAGGTGGGCAACTCGCTCTAACTGAAGCTGTTTCCGTGTGAGACGGCCTACATGCTGTTAGAAGACTTTTGTTTCCCTAATAATACAAAAAATAGTCGGTCAACACTTAAGTGTGAAGTCGTACACCACAGCGTTTCTATGTTTATATGATACCACTTTTTCAAAAAAAATCAAGAGGAAAATGCAATTATTTGAAAAGGATTTCACAAGTCCCGTAATTTATCAATGGTTTCCTTGCGTTGCGCCAAGGCCCGTTCGTACTTGCCAGTATCTTCCGGAGTGAAATAGCGCTGGTCTTTGATTTTTTCTGGCAGATAGTCTTGCTTGACCCAGTTTCCAGGATAGTTGTGCGGATAGAGATAGTTTTGCGCATTCCCAAGTTCCTTGCTTCCACTGTAGTGGCCATCGCGCAGGTGTCGAGGGATAGGCAAATGCCCTGATGTTTTGAGGTCAGCAAGGGCCTTGTCCATCGCCACATAGGCTGAGTTGGATTTTGGAGAAAGGGCCAAGTCAATCACGACATTGGCAATGAGAATGCGAGCTTCGGGGAATCCAATCTTTTGAGCAGCATCTAGAGCAGTTACAGTATGGATCTGAGCTTCAGGATTGGCCAAACCGATATCTTCATAAGCGATAACGGTCAAGCGACGAGCGAGACTAGGAAGATCCTCAGCCTCAATCAAGCGGGCAGCATAGTGGAGACTGGCATCGACATCCGAGCCACGAATGGACTTTTGTAGGGCTGAGAGGACATCGTAGTGACCGTCCCCATCCTTGTCCATAGTAATATAGCTCCGCTGAAGGCTGTTTTCCATGATATCCAGCGTGATATGGCGGATGCCCTTGTCATTCTCGGGAGTAGAGAGAACAGCCAGATCCAGCGAGTTAAAGGCGGAACGCAGGTCTCCATTTGTGGAGGTCGCGATAAAATCCAGCGCATCCTCATCTAGCTCAACTGGGAAGTCAAATCCCCTTTCAGGGTCGCTGATGGCAATTTGCAGGGCTTGTTTAACATCTTGATTGGACAAGGGTTCCAATTCAAAAATCTGAACACGACTGCGAATAGCTGGAGTGACAGAAAAGAAAGGATTTTCAGTCGTAGCCCCAATCATGATGACCAGACCACTTTCTAAGAGTGGTAGAAGAAAGTCTTGCTTAGTCTTGTCAAGACGATGGATTTCGTCTAGTAATAGGACGAGACCACCTGAAAATTTAGCTTCTTCCGCGATTTCTTGGAGTCGCTTTTTACTATCCACTGTCGCGTTAAAGGTCCGAAAGGCATACTTGGTCGTTCCAGCGATGGCAGAGGCAATACTGGTCTTACCAATACCTGGAGGTCCGTAGAGAATCATGGAGGACAGACGATTAGCTTCCACCATGCGACGGATAATTTTTCCAGGTCCGACTAGATGCTCCTGACCGATGACCTGGTCGATGGTTTTTGGGCGCATGCGAAGCGCGAGATTGTCTGGCATAGCAGTCCTTTCTAACATGGATTTTCTGATGTATATGTGGTAAGATGGTAGTATCTATTTTAGCATATTTCCGAGCAATCGGGGCGATTAAAGAGTCGCATAGAAAGAGGACAAAATGGCAACATACGGATTTTTAGATGTTTTAGAGGAGGAGTTGGACAAGAACTTTCCCTTTGACTTTGAGATTAGTTGGGACAAGCGCAATCATGCAGTAGAAGTGAGTTTTTTGCTAGAAGCGCAAAATCCTGCAGGAGTGGAGATGCTGGATGAGGATGGAGAGGTGTCATCAGACGATATCCTCTTTGAAGAAGCAGTGCTTTTTTATAACCCTGCCAAGTCAACAGTCAATGTAGAGGACTATTTGACAGTCATCCCTTACCTGCCCAAAAAAGGTTTTTCTCGTGAATTCTTAGCTTATTTTGCGCTATTCCTCAAAGATACTGCCGAGGTTGGGCTAGATGCCCTCATGGACTTTTTGGAAGACCCAGAAGCAGAAGAGTTCGTCATGGAATGGAACCAAGAAGTTTTTGAAGAAGGAAAAGTCGGCTTGGAAGAGGGAGAGTTTTATCCTTATCCGAGATACTAGAAAATATTCTAAGTGGACATTTTTAAATAATGAATTCAAGGAGAAGGGAGAGACTATGCTAGAAAAAGTCAAACAGTTTTTCAGGAGAAGGTCAGCTAAAACTGAGCCGTCAGTTGATATTCTTCCCCGCAATCGCTTTGCGGATCTAGATTTCGAGAGAGTATTGAAGTCAGGAACTCGTCGCCTTGTTAATGAGGAAGGACGCTATGCTGAGGATGGGAAAATCACAGAACTTGAATTTCCTGAAGATTTTGCGGAATTTGAATTTCTAGTTGGTTTTAAGACGGAAGAGGAAGAGCAGTTTCAGCAACTATTAGCTCGTTTGAATAGTATTGATAATGCCATTCAGTCCCATTTGGAAAGCGAGTTGCAACAACCCATCCCTCAGTATGCTAAGGATCTAGGCTATACTCAGAAGAGGTGGGAGAAAACCTTTTACTTCCATCCTTGGATATTAAGTTTTGAGGAAAACCCGCCTAATCTTCGCTATGTTGCAGATTATGTAAATGATGAGTTTACGGTTTATTTTGCTAAAAAACATGGCAGATGGCAAGCATACTGGGATGCAGAGTGCCAAAAAGTAATCGAAGAAAGCTAGCTCGTATTTTCTTAGAGCGCAGTGGTTATGTTAGAAAAGAGCCATTATCATGGAATTATTGGATAGCAGAATAGATTTTACTGGCTGCAAAATTGCCCTCTTTTGTGGAGATAAGCTACTGACCATCTTGCGTGATGACAAGGACAATATCCCTTGGCCCAATATGTGGGAGTTGCCAGGTGGTGGCCGCGAAGGGGACGAAAGTCCTTTCGAGTGCGCAGCACGTGAAGTTTATGAAGAACTGGGAATTCATTTAAATGAGGATTGCCTGCTCTGGAGCAAGGTCTATCCCAGCATGCTCTATGAAGGCAGACAGTCAGTATTTATGGTCGGTCAGATCAGTCAAGAGCAATTTGACAATATTGTCTTTGGTGATGAAGGTCGGGGCTATAAACTGATGAATATTGAGGAATTTCTCAATTCTAAACAGGCTGTACCTCAGCTCCAGGGGAGATTGAGGGATTATTTGGAGGAAAGTTTATGATAAGACTTGAGAGAGCAGGAGCAGAGGATTTAGAAACCGTAATTGCAATTCAAAGGGCTAGCTTTAAGGCTGTCTATGAGAAATATCAAGATGAGTATGATCCCTACCTAGAGGATCGTGAACGAATCAAGTGGAAATTGGTTGAGCGTCCCAATAGTTATTACTACTTTTTGAAAGAAAAGGACGAAAATATCGGATTTTTACGAGTTCAGACCAATGAGGAATTGACGGAGGCTTGGTTGGGAACGGCAGCGATTTTGCCCCAGTATCAAGGAAAAGGTTATGGTTCTGAGGGATTGAGATTACTGGAAAAGGAATTTCCAACGATTAAACAGTGGGATTTGTGTACGGTATTACAGGATGCGGGCATGGTCGCCTTTTATGAGAAAAATGGCTACCGTCAAACCCATATCGAGCCTGAAAAAGAAGGTATGGATATGGTTTACATGAAAAAATTGATTGACAAATAGAAAGGATGGTTCGGTTACATTTCTAAACTGAACCCGCCCTAAATACTGTGCCAAAAAGATAAACTTCTCTTAGACACAAGCGTCTTCAGAGAGTTTCCTATTTTGGCATTGTGTTTTACGGGCTTGGTATCTTAATGATGGAAACATGGCAAGAGTTAAAAGTTACAGTAAAGCGTGAGGGAGAGGAGCTGGTCTCTAATCTCTTGATTGAGCTAGGAGCGCAAGGTGTTGCGATTGAAGATAGTATGGACTATGTGGGGAATGTCGACCGTTTTGGTGAGATTTTCCCAGAGGTCGAGCAACAAGAAGAAATCATAGTGACAGCCTACTACCCTGAAACGGTTGATGTAGCAATGGTTGAGGCGGACTTGCAGGCTCGCCTAGCAGAATTGACAGATTTTATGGATTTGGGAGAGGCCAAGATGGGTACAACAGCCTTGGTTGAGGAAGACTGGGCTGACAACTGGAAGAAATACTATGAGCCAGCTCGCATCACTCATGATTTGACCATCGTGCCATCTTGGACAGACTATGAGGCGACTGCTGGAGAAAAGATTATCAAACTGGATCCAGGCATGGCCTTTGGGACTGGGACGCATCCAACCACTAAGATGAGCCTTTTCGCCTTGGAGCAGGTTCTTCGTGGTGGTGAAACGGTGCTTGATGTAGGAACTGGTTCAGGGGTTCTCTCCATTGCAAGCTCGCTGCTTGGTGCTAAGAAAATTTTCGCCTATGATCTGGATGATGTGGCGGTTCGGGTGGCTCAGGAAAATATCGAGCTCAACCCTGGCATGGAAAACATCCATGTTGCTGCTGGAGATTTGCTCAAGGGTGTGGAGATTGAAGCAGATGTCATTGTGGCCAATATCTTGGCGGATATTCTCATTCATCTGACAGACGATGCTTATCGTTTGGTCAAGGACGAAGGCTACCTGATCATGAGTGGGATTATCAAGGACAAGTGGGACATGGTGCGCGAGTCAGCTGAGTCAGCTGGATTTTTCCTTGAAACCCACATGATTCAAGGGGAATGGAATGCCTGTGTCTTTAAGAAGACCAAGGATATTTCTGGTGTGATTGGAGGCTAGCATGCAGCAGTATTTTGTCAAAGGCAGTGCTACATCACCTATCACCATTGAGGACAAGGAAACCAGCAAGCATATGTTTCAGGTTATGCGCTTGAAAGAAGATGATGAGGTGACCTTGGTCTTTGATGATGGTATCAAGCGCTTGGCGCGCGTGCTAGATGTGGAAAAACGTCAGTTTGAGTTGATTCAAGAATTAGCTGACAATGTGGAACTGCCAATCCAAGTGACCATCGCATCAGGATTTCCCAAGGGAGATAAGCTGGAGTTCATCACTCAGAAAGTAACAGAACTTGGTGCTAGCCAAATCTGGGCCTTCCCTGCAGACTGGTCGGTTGCTAAATGGGACGGCAAGAAATTGGGCAAAAAAGTCGAAAAACTGGAAAAAATCGCCCTTGGAGCAGCAGAGCAAAGCAAGCGTAATCTGGTTCCAAGTATCCAGCTTTTCGAGAAAAAAGCAGATTTTCTAGCCCAACTGGCCCAGTTTGACTCTATCGTAGTGGCCTATGAAGAGTTAGCTAAAGAAGGAGAAACCGCTGCTCTCTTACAAGCAGTCACTGGTCTTGAAAAAGGAGCCAAATTGCTCTTTATCTTTGGTCCAGAAGGTGGTCTCTCACCAGCAGAAATTGAAAGTTTTGAAGCTAAAGGAGCCGTCTTGGCAGGACTTGGTCCTCGCATCTTGCGAGCGGAAACAGCACCACTTTACGCCTTATCAGCCCTTAGTGTTTTAGTAGAATTAGAGAAATAAGAGGAAGAAAATGGAACAAAAACACCGTTCAGAATTTCCAGAAAAGGAACTTTGGGACTTAACAGCCCTATACCAAGACCGTGAGGATTTCTTGCGTGCAATCGAGAAAACGCGCGAAGACATCAACCAATTTAGCCGTGATTACAAGGGTAATCTTCACACTTTTGAGGATTTCGAGAAGTCCTTTGCGGTATTGGAGCAAATCTACATCCAGATGAGCCATATCGGCAATTATGCCTTTATGCCTCAGACGACAGACTATAGCAATGAAGATTTTGCTAATATTGCCCAAGCTGGGATGGAATTTGAAACAGATGCCAGCGTAGCCTTGACCTTCTTTGACGACGCCTTGGTGGCAGCAGACGAGGAGGTCTTGGACCGTTTGGGTAAATTGCCTCACTTGACGGCAGCCATTCGTCAGGCTAAAATCAAAAAAGCCCACTATCTAGGGGCTGATGTGGAGAAGGCCTTGACAAATCTGGGTGAAGTCTTCTACAGTCCACAGGACATTTATACTAAGATGCGAGCTGGGGACTTTGAAATGGCTGACTTTGAAGCCCATGGCAAGACCTACAAAAACAGCTTTGTGACCTATGAGAATTTCTACCAAAACCACGAGGACGCTGAGGTTCGTGAGAAATCCTTCCGTTCTTTCTCAGAGGGACTTCGTAAGCACCAAAATACAGCTGCGGCAGCCTATCTTGCTCAGGTCAAGTCTGAGAAATTGTTGGCAGATATGAAGGGCTATGACTCAGTTTTTGACTATCTTCTGGCTGAGCAAGAAGTGGACCGTGCTATGTTTGATCGCCAGATTGACCTCATCATGAAGGACTTTGCGCCAGTTGCCCAGAGATACCTCAAGCATGTTGCCAAGGTGAATGGTCTTGAAAAGATGACCTTTGCAGACTGGAAATTGGACTTGGATAGCGCCCTGAATCCTGAAGTGACTATTGATGATGCCTATGATTTGGTCATGAAGTCAGTAGAACCTTTGGGACAAGAATATTGTCAGGAAGTTGCGCGCTATCAAGAAGAGCGCTGGGTGGACTTCGCTGCTAATAGTGGCAAAGATTCTGGTGGTTATGCGGCGGATCCATATCGTGTGCACCCTTATGTCCTCATGAGCTGGACTGGTCGTTTGAGCGATGTCTATACCTTGATTCATGAAATTGGGCATTCTGGTCAATTTATCTTTTCAGATAATCACCAAAGTTACTTTAATGCTCATATGTCGACCTACTACGTTGAAGCGCCATCAACCTTCAATGAATTGCTTCTCAGTGATTACTTGGAGCACCAATCTGATGACCCGCGTCAAAAACGCTTTGCTCTTGCCCACCGCTTGACAGACACCTACTTCCATAATTTCATCACCCACCTCTTGGAAGCAGCCTTCCAGCGTAAGGTTTATACATTGATTGAGGAAGGGGAGACCTTTGGAGCAAACAAGCTCAACAGCATTATGAAGGAAGTCTTGACAGATTTCTGGGGAGATGCCATTGAGATTGATGACGATGCGGCCTTGACTTGGATGCGACAAGCTCACTATTACATGGGCTTGTATAGTTACACTTACTCTGCTGGTCTTGTCATCTCGACAGCTGGCTATCTCCATCTGAAACATTCAGAAACAGGAGCTGAAGATTGGCTCAATCTCCTCAAATCAGGTGGTAGTAAGACACCGCTTGAGTCAGCCATGATTATCGGAGCGGATATCTCAACAGACAAACCACTCCGTGATACCATCCAATTCCTGTCAGACACAGTTGACCAGATTATCGCTTACAGTGCCCAGTTGGGAGAGTAAAGGAATAGAGAGGTCGTTCTAGAATGATGCTAATGGGACTTTTGCTTTATTTGTAGTGATTGTCAAGAAAAGTGTTGAGGGTCGTAATTGCAAAGCAGAATTAATAACGGAATCGGTATTACTAATCATCCTTTTTGTTTTCTATATGATTGAATTTAGTTAAGAAGTTGATGAGGAACTATATATTACAATTTATAGTTAAGTTGTTTTATGTAATTATAGATGCAAGGTATAGATTTATAAACAATTTCTAAGAATATCGTAATTCTTTAAAAATATAGGGATACATGATAAAATATAAAATGTAAACGCTTAAAAAGAAAGGTTAGATTAATGAAAAAGGAAAAAGTGTTGATTGGTTTGGGCCTGGCAACAGCAATGGCAACTGGTTTTACTAATCACGTAAAAGCAGATGAATTAATAAACGAAAAATCTAGCAAAGTTAATGCTACTCAAGTTGAAACAAAAAAGGCAGAAGTGACGGAATCAGACGTTAAAAATGCAGAAGTCAAACTAAACAAAGCAATTGATGAAGAAAAAAATGCTCAGAAGGTTGTTGATAAAATACAACAAGAGCATGCATCTACTGTAACAAATAAGAACAAAGCAGATGATGCTTTGAAACAAGCCCAAGAATTTGCTAAACAAGCTACACCTAAGAAAATTAAAAATGCAGAAAAGGATCTTGCCGCAAAACAAGTAACTGTCAAGAAAGCCGAAGAAAATTTGGCTGGAGTAAAACAAGGTGAGAAACAAGCTCAGACAAGTGTCGAGAACCAACAAACAGTTGTTAATAAGGCAAAAACTCAGGTTGATCAAAGAGCAGCAGACGTAAAAAAGGCACAAGACAAAGTAAGGGTAGCAGAGAAAGCTTTTGATTGGAATACATTACGTGAGGTGCAACAAACTGCTGAGAAATTAGATGCGAAGGTGAAAGCTGACCAAGATAAAGTAAATTCTTTAACTAATTCAGTATCAAAAACAGAGCAAGAAAGAAAAGCACTTGTAGAGAGAGGAAATAAGAACCGTTCTACTCTTGAAAAGAATTTAAAATCAGCTGGGAATGAGTTTTTAACAGTTACGGTCCCTCACGAGATTCAATCAAATTCTGTTAGCGAGAGTGATTCCAAGACTCCTCCACGTAAAGAAAAATCTTTCGTAGGAAGAGATGGTAAGACATATTATGTTGCTGCAAATGAAGATGTGAATTTTAGCGGAGAAAGAACAGAAACTATCGTTGTTTCATCTAAAGATTATGTCAGCGATCCTCATGTGGTTGATTATAAAAAGGTTTCTGAAGAAGTTCGTAAATACTTAATTGAATTGCGTAGAATCAATGGTATTGATATTCCAGTGCCAGCTGTGACTGACAAAGCCCTGAGATATGCAAAAGCGAGAGCAAATGAAATGGTGGCAAATAATAAATTGTCACATGATACAAAATTGAAAAATCAAGATTTTGGTTTTAAGGATGCAACAGAAAATGCTACAGCTGGTTCCGTTCCAGAAAAGAGTGTATTAAGTGAAAAAGAACTTGCTTATAAAGCGGTCTTATCTTACTTTAATGATTATAGAAATGCCTCAGCATATGGTTCATCAGATCCAAAAGAAGCAAATGAATTTAACTATGGTCATAGAATTCCATTGCTTGCAGCTTCTGGGACAGGAATGGCTGTCGGAGCATCATCTAGCGAAAAAACAAGCTATGGTAATTATGGAGTGTTAACATTTATTAGTGAGAATAAAGATGTTTATGGAATACTTCCTTCTGGAGCTAAAGGGTATAGTAGTTATTTTTTAGCAACAGCAGAAAATAAAGATAGTAATCCAGATTATAGCGAATTTTACTTTAATGGGAAACGAGTAAAATTCTTACCTAAAATAACCTTCCGTTATGTTTGGAATGAAATCACACATCCTAAAAATCCAGCCTATACTAAAGCGAAAGAAGCTTTAGATAATTTTAATCGAAAACAAAGAAATGAAGAGACTATGGCAAATGAAAAACTATCGTCTCTAAACAACAACCTTACCATTGCTAAAACGACTTTAGATAAAGATAAAAAAGAACTAGACAAATCTAAAAAACGTCTTGTGGATTTAACAAAACAAAATGAAGCTAAGCTAAACGTTTTGAAATCAGCACAAGCAGAATTGAGTAAACAACAAACTTTGCTGAGTGCTGCTAAAACTGAGTTTTTGAAACAAGAGATTGAACTAAATCGATTGAAAGGAGTCAAAAACGATAAAATAAAATTCGTTAAGACTGCTGAACAATCACTTAAAAATGCTAAAAAAGAGTTGGATACAGCACATCAATATGTTACAAATCTCAAAAATGCTCCAAAAAAACTCGATGAAGCTAAAAAAAGTTTGATTATCGCTAAACAGAAGTTTGAGGAATCAAAAAAAGCACTTGAAAATGCAAATGCTAAATTAAAAAATGCAAAAGTTAAAAAGGAAACTGCTAAGAAAGAATACATCAAAGTATCTGAAGCCTATAAGTTAAAAGTAAGACTTGCTTCAAAAGGAAGTTGGATTCAATCATCTGGTCGTTGGTGGTACAGACACAACAATGGTTCTTATACAACTAATGGTTGGGAGCTAATCAATGGAAAATGGTACCATTTTGATCGCTCGGGTTGGATGCAGACTGGATGGGTTCAATCAGGTAATTCGTGGTATTATCTCAGTGGTTCAGGGGATATGCAAACAGGATGGGTCAAATCAAGTGGCTCATGGTACTATTTGAATAGCTCAGGCTCTATGCAAACAGGATGGTTCACTGTTTCAGGGAAATGGTATTATGCTTATAGTTCTGGCGCTTTAGCAGTCAATACAACTACACCTGATGGATATCATGTCAATTACAATGGGGAATGGATTAAATAGAGAGTTCTATGCTATTTAAAAAGATTAATACAAACTCTCATTTTATTCAGTATAGTATAACCATAAAATATAGAGATTCACAACTAATTGCAATACATTAAAAATATACAAATTTTGAAAACAATATTGCAATATGTATGAACTTTCCAGTCAATTTTCTTGAAACCCTTTCCTTCTTTTGATAGACTAATACATAGTTTGAAAAAAAGGAGACTTATCATGAAAAAATTTGTTGCTGAATTAATCGGTACATTTATGCTTGTGTTCATCGGAACAGGAGCTGTTGTTTTTGGAAATGGTGTTGAAGGTCTTGGACACCTTGGAATTGCTTTTGCCTTTGGTTTAGCAATTGTGGTTGCAGCTTACTCAATCGGAACTGTTTCAGGGGCTCACTTGAACCCAGCGGTTTCGATTGCTATGTTTGTAAACAAACGTTTGTCATCTTCAGAACTTGTAAACTACATCCTTGGACAAGTAGTTGGAGCTTTTCTTGCGTCTGGATCTGTATTCTTCCTCTTGGCGAATTCAGGTATGTCAACTGCAAGTCTTGGTGAAAATGCCTTGGCAAACGGTGTCACTGTCTTTGGCGGTTTCTTGTTTGAAGTCATCGCAACTTTCTTGTTTGTCCTAGTTATCATGACCGTGACTTCAGCAAGCAAAGGCAATGGCGCAATCGCTGGTTTGGTGATTGGTTTGTCATTGACAGCCTTGATCCTTGTGGGATTGAACATTACTGGCCTTTCAGTAAATCCAGCTCGTAGCTTGGCACCTGCTGTCTTGGTAGGTGGCGCAGCCCTTCAACAAGTATGGATTTTCATCCTTGCTCCAATCGTTGGTGGCGTTCTTGCAGCCCTTGTTGCAAAAAACTGCCTTGGAACAGAAGAATAAGAAACGAAAAATGAGTCCTGTTCTCAGTTTGAGGAACAGGGCTTTTTCTATGCAAACAAAAAAGCACTCCCTTCTGGAATGGGAGTGTTTCGTGATTAGCTCAATTCAGCAACGATAGCCTTGATTTGTTCTGCAGTATGTACTCCTGCAACTTGTTTCACCACTTGTCCGTCTTTTTTGAAGAGAAGAGTTGGGATAGACATGATTCCAAAGGCACGAGCTGTGTTTGGATTTTCATCAACGTCCATTTTAACGATTTTCAAGACATCTTCTGAAAGTTCTTCAGACAATTTGTCCAAGATTGGACCTTGCATACGACATGGACCACACCAAGTTGCCCAGAAGTCTACCAAGACCAAACCGTCTTTTGTTTCTTGTTCGAATGTTGCATCTGTAATTGCTTTTGCCATTGTATTTCTCCTTTTTTAGTTATATTGGCTTAAATCTTGTTTCATGAGATAGAAGAAAACATCTCCATAAGTCCCATGGTAGTCCAAATCATGACCATTGTAGGTTAATTTTTGGACAGGGTAGTAGTCTGCGACGCCGATAAGGCAGGCGTGTTGAGAACGTTCAAAGTCTTGGTAAGACTCGAAAGTCATGCTTCTCTCTTGTTTGCTGGCGTCTAGATAAGTAATTTCGATCATATAAAACTCCTTTGTTCGATCTTGACTTTATTGTACTCCTTGAAAAGAGGAATGTCAAGAAAAATGATTGCGCACGCAACTTTTTTTGAAAATCTGATTATGAAATGAAATCAAGACTTGTCTCCAGCCTTTCTTCGACAGCCTTTTGCAGGTAAGCTAGAGTTGTCTGTCCCTCGTCAGTCAGGCAGATAAAACTAGCCCGTCTATCCTGATCGCAACACCGTCGACTAAGCAAACCGCAGTTTTTCTCTTCCAGGCGAGCCACCATTCGAGAAACAGCGCTCGGACTGAGATGGAGTTTATCTGGCAGGTCAATCTGCCGTAAAGATTTTTCATCAGCTAGGTCCAGATAGTAGAGCAGGTAAAACTCTTTCAAGTTCAGCCTTTGTTCACTCTGCTGGGCAATAGTTTCTTCCAACAAGGCTTCCATTTCTTTTTGACGGCGGTTGTAGTCAAACCACTTTTCCAAATAGGTCATTGCTTTCTCCTTCCTTTTTAAAGTAAAATCACAAAGTCATTACTGACTGTCTCTACAACACAAGATGCTTGCGCATGCAATGATTATACTACTTTTAACTAATCCTTGCAAGAGAGAAGAATTGCAATATTTCCTTGAAATTTTCTGAAAAAAGAGTAAACTGGTATGCAAGAAGTCTATTTTGTGGAGTTTAGGATGAAATTATATGTTCAATTAATGATTCTCTTTGTGATTTCTCTTATCGGAGAGGGAATCTCCAGTTTCTTTCATTTGCCCATCCCAGGCAGTATTATCGGTTTGATTATTCTCTTTCTAGCCCTACAATTCAAGTGGTTGAGAACCAGGCATGTCAACATGGTCGGGAATTTCTTGCTGGCCAATATGACCATTCTCTTTTTGCCGCCAGCAGTGGGAATCATGGAGAAGTTTGATGTGATTGCTCCTTATCTCTTGCCCATTGTTTTGATTGTCTTTTTTGCGGCTGCCATCAACATTATCCTTATTGCCCTAGTGGTTCAGTTTATCAAGAGACGATTTGAGGGAGATTATGAGAAAGGAGATGCCAAATGAGCGAATTTGTATCCAATCCTCTATTTGGAATTGCATTATCTATCCTAGCTTATCTAGTGGGGATGTTGATTTACAGACGTTTTCCCCATCCATTGACAACGCCCTTGCTTTTGTCGGCTATTTTTATCATTATTTTCCTTAAGGCGACGGGTATTTCTTATCAAGATTATTACCAAGGTGGGGTTTATCTGAACAACTTGATTGTCCCATCGACCGTGGCTCTAGGGATTCCGCTTTATAAGAGTTTTCACTTGATGAAGCACCATGCTCGGAGTATTCTCTTTGGTAGTCTGCTAGCAGTAGTTGTCAATACTTGTTTCACTGCCATAGTAGCGAAAATATTTGGCATGGATTTTTTCCTAGCTATTTCTCTCTTTCCCAAGTCAGTGACAACCGCTATGGCAGTGGGGATTACAGAAAAATTGCAAGGTTTAACGACTGTGACTTTGGTCGTCGTAGTGGCAACTGGGATTTTGACTAGTGTAATCGGACCAACCCTTTTGAAATGGTTGAAGATCGATGACCCAGTGGCTGTGGGACTTTCTCTTGGAGGAACAGGTCATGCTGTCGGAACGGGAACAGCCTTTCGATACGGCTCAGTAGCAGGAGCCATGGGTGGCTTGGCCATCGGTGTCACCGGTATACTCTACGTATTTGTCAGCCCCATCGTAGCCAGTTTGATATTGAGTTAAAGAAAAACCCAGCTTTCTAGCTGGGCATTTTTTATTGCAAATTAACCTTGTTTTTCAAGATATAGTAGGTACCGAGATAGTAGATAGCTGATAAAAAGAGATCGCGCAAGATTTCTGTACCAGCCATCACGTTATAGTCATTGTCAACTCTTAAGAAGAAAGTGATATAACCAATAACGATGGAAATGACGATATAGGCTAAAATCCCCATGGCTGTTCGATACTCGTTAAAGAGTTGTCCGATCGAGATTGCGAGGTATATGGACAAGATCCATGCGATCGAACTGACAAACAGTGATAGGGCATACAGCCAGCCGTAGCTGAGGTAAGGGGAAATGAAGTTATAGAGAGCAGTGAAGTCTTTTTCTATTGGTGTTAAGAAGAAGATAATCAATATACTCAAGATAAAGACGATATAGCTTAAGATGGACCAGACAAGACCACCCAAAAGTTTTGCGGTGATGATTTGGTGCTCGGAGACAGGCAAGGTCAGGGTCAAGTACCCTTGGCGGTCATAAACACTACCCTTGAATCTTCGGATGATTAAAAAGATTGTTGCAATCCAAAGCGTGACGCTGAGTCCTCCAAAGACTAGTACTAAAAAGAAGATGAAATAAGCAGCATTGTTAGGATTGTAACTCTGGCTAAGGCTGCTAATAAAAGCTCCAATCAAAACTGAAATTGCAAGTACAGCACCGTAGAGTGCCAGATACCATTTATTGATATTTTTAAATTCATAACGAACTAAATTCCAAAACATAATAATCTCCTTTAACTAAGCCTTGAACTCCTGACGGAAGAGCTGGTCAATGGATTCACCTGACTCGTAACGAATATCATCAACATTTCCTTGGCGGACGACTTTTCCGTCTTTGAGGAAGATAATCTCATCCAAGATTGGTTCAATATCCGAAATCAAGTGGGTTGAAATCAGTACCGTTGAGGTTGGTGAGTAGTTATTGATGATGGTATTGAGGATATAATCACGGGCAGCTGGATCCACTCCACCGATCGGTTCATCGAGGACATAAAGACGAGCTTCGCGGCTCATAACCAGGATGAGTTGAACTTTTTCCTTGTTCCCTTTTGATAGTTTCTTGAGGCGGTTGTTCTCATCAATGCCGAGATCAGCTAACAAGTGTTGGGCTCTTTCGAGATTAAAATCCTGATAGAAGGTTTTAAAATAGGTTAGAGCATCTTTGACCTTCATCTCTTCATTGAGATAAGTTGTGTCAGGAAGATAGGAGACAATCGCCTTGGTAGCAGGACTTGGATCCTGTCCGTTAATGAGGACACGTCCTTTATCTGGCTGAAGAAGACCATTGATCAGTTTGATCAAGGTTGTTTTTCCGGATCCGTTTGGTCCAAGGAGTCCGACAATCTTTCCGGCTGAGATCTCTAGTGAGATATTGTCAAGTGCCGCAGTTGCTCCATATGATTTTGATACATTTTCAAGTGCTAGTAGTGTCATAGTCTTAAACTCCTTTGATATAGTCGCTTAATACATTTGGCAGTTCTTCTTTTTGGTAGCCAAATTGGAGCATGCAAGAGACGAAGTGTTGCAGCTGCTCCTCGGAAAGTTGTTTGCGGGACTGAAGGATGAGGTCCAAATCCTCGGTGACAAAACGACCAGTTGTCCGCTTGCTGTATACAAATCCTTCACGTTCAAGGTCAGACAAGGCGCGCTGAATGGTATTAGGATTGACCCCAGCCTGGCTCGCCAAATCTCTCACGGTAGGGAGCTGTTGGTTGGGTTCCAGTTCATGGGAAACAATCTGTAATTTGATTTTTTCCATAATCTGTAAATAAATCGGTTTTGTATTATCAAATGACCAGGACATCATAGTCTCCTTTCTTTGTCTTGCTTGTTCTAATTAAATAATACAATAAAACAAAAAACTTGTCAAGTAAAAATAAGAATTGTTTTGGGAATTGCTCAAAAAATGGTATAATGAAAAGAAAACGACAAGGAGGGAAATGCATGCGTTGTCCAAAATGTGGGGCTACCAAGTCTAGTGTTGTTGATAGTCGACAAGCCGAAGAAGGAAATACCATCCGCCGAAGACGTGAGTGCGACGAGTGCCAGCATCGTTTTACAACCTATGAACGAGTAGAAGAAAGAACACTGGTTGTCGTCAAAAAAGACGGTACACGTGAGCAGTTTTCGAGAGATAAAATCTTTAATGGGATTATCCGCTCAGCCCAGAAGCGTCCTGTGTCAAGTGATGAAATCAACATGGTGGTCAATCGCATCGAGCAAAAACTCCGTAGTCGCAGTGAGAATGAGATCCAAAGTGAATATATTGGGTCTTTAGTCATGGAAGAATTGGCAGAGCTTGATGAGATTACCTATGTTCGTTTTGCCAGTGTATACCGTAGCTTTAAGGATGTGAGTGAGTTGGAGAGCCTGCTCCAGCAGATCACCCAGTCCTCTAAAAAGAAAAAGGAAAAATAGATGAAACCAAATGACCGTTTTTCTTTTCTAAAGAATAATCGGGTGTCGCAAGATACCTCTTCTCTGGTGCAGTGCTACCTCCCGATTATCGGTCAGGAGGCACTGAGCCTCTATCTATATACCATTACCTTTTGGGATGGTGGGCAAAAGGAGCATCTCTTTTCCCATATCCTCAACCACTTAAACTTTGGCATGCCGACCTTGCTCCAATCCTTTAAAGTCTTATCTGCTTTGGATTTGTTGACCCTTTATCAAAAGGGAGAAACCTATGAATTGCAGCTTCATTCTCCACTACCTAGTCAGGATTTTTTAAGTCATTCTGTCTATAGTAGATTATTAGAGAAAAAGATTGGGGATACAGCTGTTTCTGCTATGAAGCAGGCTCCAAGTGAGGGAGAAGCACTCTCTGTTTCTTTGAGTCAAGTCTTTCCACCCCTGACTGAAGAAGTGACACCAAGCGAGTCTAAAAGCAAGTTAAAAAATGATTTTGACTTGGAACATTTCCAGCGGCTGATGGCTCGAGATGGCTTGCGTTTTGAAGACGAGCAGGCGGATGTTTTGGAATTATTCGCCATCGCAGATGAAAAAAAATGGACCTGGTTTGAAACCTATCAATTAGCCAAGGCGACAGCGGTGGCTCAGGTTGTTTCAGTCAAACGCATGCGTGAAAAGATAGCACAAAAACCAGCATCTTCTGACTTTAGCCCCAAAGAAATGACCATTATCAGGGAAGCCAAAAATAAAACTCCCCTGCACTTTTTAGCGGAAATCAAGCAAACGCGTAAGGGGAATATCACCCAAAGTGAAAGAGAACTCCTTCACCAGATGGCGTCTTTAGGCTTGTTGGATGAAGTCATCAATATCATCTTGCTTCTAACCTTTAACAAGGTTGATTCGGCAAATGTCAATGAGAAATATGCCATGAAGGTCGCAAATGACTATGCTTATCAAAAAATTCGAACAGCAGAAGAAGCTGTGCTTCGGATTCGAGAACGTCAGCAAAAAGGTCAAGAAGACCAAAAATCGAAAACTAGCTCGACTAAGACAAATGTTCCTAAGTGGAGTAATCCAGAATATAAAAATCAAACCAGCGAGGAGACTCGTCTGGAACTAGAACGTAAAAAACAAGAAATGTTAGCCCGATTAGAAGAAGGAGGAGACTAGATGGAAAGTGTGGGTGACGTTATCAAACGTCAGACAAGTCGTTTTCAGTATCAGGACCTAGTCCAGCAGATTATGAAAGACCCAGATGTGGCGGCTTTTATCCAGAAAGAGTCCCTCAGTCCAGAGGAGTTAAATCGTAGTATCTCCAAGTTCAACCAATATATCACAGAACGGGACAAGTTTCTTCGTGGGGATGCGGACTATATAGCGCGTGGCTACAAGCCTATCTTGGTCATGAATCACGGATATGCGGATGTGTCTTATGAGGAAACACCAGAACTAATCGCAGCAGAAAAAGAGGCTGCGATTAAGAATCGTCTCAAGTTGATCAATCTACCAGCCAGTCTCAAGAAAGCGAAGTTGGCTCAGATTGACCTGGATGATCTAGGACGCTTGCCGATTTTTGAGAGACTCTATTCCTTTGTTGACCTTTACCCAAGCATCCGAAAAGGCCTCTATCTTTACGGAGATTTTGGTGTCGGTAAGAGTTTCATGATGGCAGCCTTAGCTCACGACCTATCTGAAAAACGTGGAGCATCAACGACTATTCTCCACTATCCAAGCTTTGTCATTGATGTGAAAAATGCCATCGGTGAAGGATCTGTGAAGACCTTGGTGGATGACATCAAGTTAGCAGAAGTCTTGGTCTTGGATGATATTGGTGCAGAGCAGTCAACACCTTGGGTGCGTGATGAGATTCTTCAAGTCATTCTTCAGTACCGCATGCAGGAAGATTTGCCGACCTTCTTTACTTCCAACTTTAATTTCCAAGATTTGGAAAAACATTTTGCCAAAGGAAAGAATGGAAATGACGAGACTTGGGAAGCTAGACGGGTCATGGAACGAATCCGTTATTTGGCTGAAGAGACAAGACTAGAAGGAGAAAATCGCCGATGACAGAAACCATTAGACTGATGAAAGCTCATACTTCAGTTCGTCGCTTTAAGGAGCAAGAAATTCCTCAGGCGGACTTGGAAGAGATTTTGACTGCTGGACAAATGGCGTCATCTTGGAAAAATTTCCAATCCTACTCTGTGATTCTTGTGCGCAGTCAAGAGAAGAAAGATGCTCTTTATGAATTGGTTCCCCAGGAAGCCATTCGCCAGTCAGCAGCCTTTTTGCTCTTTGTTGGTGACTTGAATCGAGCTGAAAAGGGAGCAAGCCTTCATACAGACACTTTCCAACCTCAAGGAGTGGAAGGTCTCCTGATCACGTCTGTGGACGCTGCGCTTGCAGGGCAAAACACCTTGCTTGCAGCAGAGAGTCTGGGATATGGTGGTGTTATCATCGGTTTGGTCCGTTATAAGTCAGAAGAAGTGGCAGAGCTTTTTAACCTGCCTGACTATACCTACCCTGTTTTTGGGATTGCCCTTGGCGTGCCAGATCAACAACACGAGGTCAAACCAAGACTGCCTTTGAACCAAGTGGTATTTGAAGAAGAATACCAAGAACAGCCCGTAGCAGCGATTTTGGACTATGACAAAGTACAGGCAGACTATGCTGGTGCGCGTGCGACGACCTCTTGGAGTCAACGTTTGGCTGAGCAGTTTGGTCAAGCCGAACCTAGTTCAACTCGGAAGAATCTAGAACAGAAAAAGTTATTGTAGAAAGTGAGAAAACATGGCCTTACCAACTATTGCCATTGTGGGACGTCCCAATGTTGGGAAATCAACCCTATTTAATCGGATCGCTGGTGAGCGGATCTCAATCGTAGAAGATGTCGAGGGTGTGACACGTGACCGTATCTATGCAACGGGTGAGTGGCTCAATCGTTCCTTTAGTATGATTGATACGGGAGGGATTGACGATGTCGATGCTCCCTTCATGGAACAAATCAAGCACCAGGCAGAAATCGCTATGGAAGAAGCGGATGTCATCGTCTTTGTAGTTTCTGGGAAAGAAGGGATTACAGATGCGGATGAATACGTAGCCCGTAAACTCTATAAAACCCATAAACCTGTTATCCTTGCCGTTAACAAGGTTGACAACCCAGAAATGCGAAATGATATTTTTGATTTCTATGCGCTAGGCTTGGGCGAACCGTTGCCAATTTCGTCTGTCCACGGTATTGGTACGGGTGATGTACTGGATGCTATTGTGGAAAATCTACCACATGAAGTCGAAGAAGAAAATCCAGATGTCATTAAATTCAGCTTAATTGGTCGTCCAAACGTTGGAAAATCAAGTTTGATCAACGCCATTTTGGGAGAAGACCGTGTGATTGCCAGTCCAGTAGCTGGAACAACGCGCGATGCCATTGATACCCATTTTACAGATGCGGATGGTCAAGAGTTTACCATGATTGATACAGCTGGTATGCGTAAGTCTGGTAAAGTCTATGAAAATACAGAAAAATACTCTGTCATGCGTGCTATGCGCGCTATTGACCGTTCCGATGTAGTCTTGATGGTCCTCAATGCCGAAGAAGGTATTCGTGAGTACGACAAGCGTATCGCAGGATTTGCCCACGAAGCGGGTAAAGGAATGATCATCGTGGTCAACAAGTGGGATACACTTGAGAAAGATAACCATACCATGAAGAACTGGGAAGAAGACATCCGTGAGCAGTTCCAATACCTACCTTACGCACCGATTGTCTTTGTTTCAGCTTTGACCAAGCAACGTCTCCACAAATTGCCTGAGATGATTAAGCAAATCAGTGAAAGTCAAAACACGCGTATTCCATCAGCTGTCTTAAACGATGTCATCATGGATGCCATTGCTATCAATCCAACACCGACAGACAAAGGAAAACGCCTCAAGATTTTCTACGCAACCCAAGTGGCAACCAAGCCACCAACCTTTGTCATCTTTGTCAACGAAGAAGAACTTATGCACTTCTCTTACCTGCGTTTCTTGGAAAATCAAATCCGCAAGGCCTTTGTCTTTGAAGGAACCCCGATTCATTTGATCGCAAGAAAACGCAAGTAAGCCTTGCTTATTTTTCAATAATAATAACTGAAAAGAAGACTAGTCTGTCTTCTTTTTTTCTATAAAGTAGGTGAAAAAATCCTGTCAAATTGAAGGAAAAATCTGTCATCAAAATTCAATCATTTTCCTGGCTTTTGTAACCTATTTGTAATGAAATTGCACTTTTTTTGTAAAAATCAAAATGCTATAATTCCTTAAATCAATTTTCCTTTAACAGGGAGGTTATTATGAAAAGAAGCAGATTATTTAAACATAGTTTGTTGGTTCGCTTGCTTGGACTGCTGATGGTCTTTCTCTTCTTGTCAGCATTCACAGCACCTGAAAAACCTGAGTACGGGATCTATGACCCGGATCACTATCTAACGGATGAGACTATAAGTCAGATTCGGGAATTGAATAATGTCAATAGTAAAAAATCAGAAAAAATCCAGATGGGTGTTTACGTTGTGAAAAGCCTAAATGGAGAAACAATCGAGACTGTCGCCAATGAAACAGCTAGAGCTTGGAAGATTGGCTACTCGGGAGACAATCACGGTGTCTTGATTGTGGTAGCAGTCCAAGATAGAAAATCACGGATTGAAACCAGTAATAATGTGGCCAGTAAAATCACAGACTATCAGACTCACAGGTTCTTGACAACAGCACGCCCTTACTTTAAAAATGGTGACTATAACAAGGGTGTCCTCTCAATAGTCAATAATCTCAACTACATGTTCTATAGTGGATCGAGTACAACTGCTTCAAGTTCTAAAAGTAGTTACGACTATACTACCAACTCTAGTCGCTTAAGGGAACTTGAAAGGTATGCTGGTGAAAGCAGTTCTTCGAGACGGCATCGAAAAAGCAGTTCGAGTGACGGAGTTATCGGATTTGGAATTCTCATTTACTTCATCGTGATGATTATCGGATTTATATCTGGAGGCCGTGGCGGTTCACATGGCGATGATTCTGGCGGTGGCTGGTGGGGCGGTGACTCATCAGATTCAGGATCCTCTTGGTCTGACTCGGGCTCCGATTCATCTGGAGGCTGGGACGGCGGTGGCTTTGATGGCGGCGGTTCGTCTGATGACTGGTGAGTAATTATATATTGCACAAACCAATTTCTCCATGCAGTAAGGTGACTCCTTTGCAACAGTTCACTCCTAAATTAAAAATAAAAACAAAGTTTGGGAAATTGATTTGAAATCTGAGTATTTTCTCAGAAAAGTTGATAAAAGAAAGTGTTAAGGTTTTGATATGAAACAAAATAAAGTAATTCTCTCAATAGTGGCGATTTTCTTTGGATTACTAGTTCTGGTAAGTTGTTCCGCAGTGACGACCTATAATGGTCTGGTTGGTGAACAGACTAAAGTAGAGCAGGCTCAGGCCGATGTTTCGACAGCCCTCCAACGTCGTTCGGACTTGATTGGTAACTTGGTGGAGTCCGTTAAAGGACAAATGAATCATGAAACCGAAGTCTTTACCAAGATTGCTGATGCTAGAGCTAAAATCGGTAGTAGCTCAGTAACTTCGGAAGAAAACCAAAAGGCTCAGGGAGAGTTGAGCTCTGCTCTTTCCCGCTTGATTTCCTTGACGGAGAATTATCCAGAACTCAAGAGCAATCAAAATGTTGAGCAACTAATGGTCGAACTTTCAGGCAGTGAAAATCGTATCTTTGTAGCACGCAAGGATTATAATAAAGTCGCAGCCGAGTACAATCAAAAGTTGAGAAGTTTTCCAACCGTGCTTTTTGCGAATATGATGAACTTTAAAGAAGCTGAAACATTTAAAGAAACTGAAGAAGCCAAGACAGTTCCTAAGGTCGATTTTGGAACATCTTCATCAAGTCAATAAAGTGAATCAGCTTATGAAAAAAGAGATTTCTCTAGCGTGACTAGTGATTTCAAACTCAAACCTGGAAAAGGTTTTCCAGGTTTTTTTGGTATAATAAAATAAAAAGAAATTTTGGAGAAAGCTATGCTAGAAAGACTTCTGCAACTATTAATTTTGTCACCTTACTTTTATTTTTTTCATTGGATTGAGAAGGCGGATAAAGATAGTAAATATTTCGTGTTTTTCTATTACTTTTACTGGATATATCTCCCTTTGTGGGCTTTGTTCAGTATCGCTTTTACAATTTTTTCTTTGTTAATTTTCAATTTTGTCTTGAAAAATCCCATGGATCTAACAATGTGGGGGATATGGGTTCTTTTAGTCTTTTTATCTCTCGTGAATGACTGGAAAGTCTATGTCTGCCTGAAGAGAATGTTCAAGCTGAGACAGATCAATAACAGAGACTCATCACAGAATAGCTAATTTTTAGAGGAGGTTTAAGATGTTAAAGGTAAGGCAGTTTATGTATAGCTATTACAAAATCTATATCCTTACGATTTGTTTTCTCTGGTTCCTCATGTTTTTCCTTCCTTGGGATTGGCAAATAGGAGGAGTTTCAGTATATTATTTCGTTATGAAAAAACTCTTCGTGGTCTTTGGTGTTTTATCCATTCTATACTCCATACTGATTAAAAAAATCAGTCTCTTTATCTTTGGAGTGCTATGTTGCATGGCCTTCTGGATCAATCTCTTTTTGTCCTTTGGCTTATTGCCAGCATTTTTGGGAAATTAAACATTAAAAATTGGTGGACTAGACGAGCTTCTAGTCCTTTTACTTTCTTGACAAAATAGTTTGAGAATTGAAAATGATTTTGTTGACGGGCGATCTGTATGATATAATAAGTTCCGTAAACAGAAGATTAAGGAATTTAAAAATGGCGAAAAAAGTAAAAGATTATTATGACCTGGCTTATGCTATGGATATGAGTCGACGGTTGCAAGAAGCATCCGTTGCCTTTGATGGGCAAAAGTTTAGGCTCTTGGTAGAAAAAGACTTGGAAGAGTTGGAGTTTAGCCAGCGTCAAGAACTCTTGGCTAAAAGTATCAAAGATTGCCTTCCCCTATCTTATCAGGACTCTCTCAAGGTTTTTGAGAAAATTTTAGGTCCTGAGCTAGAGGGTGGTTTAGGCATGTTTTCAGAAGGTTATTGGCTTTGGCCAATCGGCAAATATGTAGAGCTATATGGAGACAAGGAATTTGAATTGAGCGCGGCCTTTAGTAAGGAACTCACCAAGCGCTTTACTGGAGAATTTTCCATGAGACCTTTGCTGGCTCGCTATCCTAAGGCTACAATGACTTTGCTGTTAGAATGGAGTCAGGATGAAAATTTACGCGTTCGCAGACTTGCCAGCGAATGTATGCGTATCCGTCTGCCTTGGGCTAAGAGACAAACTGTGGTATTGGATTATTTTGAGGATTTTACCACGATTCTGACCAATCTAAAGGATGATAGAGACAAGTCCATTCAAAAAAGCGTAGCCAATAATTTAAATGATTTATATAAGGAAGCACCCGATAAATTTGAAAGGATACTTCAAACTTGGCAGAAGGAGGATGTAAGCCCAAGTTGTGCCTGGATCATCAAGCATGCATCACGAACAAAAAACAAAAAAATAGCAACAGAAGATTGATGCAAAAAAAGCTGAATTTTGACTGGTCTTTTCCGTTGTAAATTAAGGATTCTTTCTTGAAAAATAATAGTAAATATGCTAAAATGAAAAGAACATTCTAAAATATTCAGAATAAAAAGTAAGGAAAATCATGGCTAATATTTTAAAAACGATTATTGAAAATGATAAAGGAGAACTTCGCCGTCTAGAAAAGATGGCCGATAAGGTTCTTAATTATGAGAGCCAAATGGCTGCGATGTCAGACGATGAGCTAAAAGCAAAAACTGACGAATTTAAAGAACGTTACAACAAGGGTGAATCACTTGATTCACTACTATATGAAGCTTTTGCGGTAGTACGTGAAGCTGCAAAACGTGTTCTTGGGCTTTTCCCTTATAAGGTTCAGGTCATGGGTGGGATTGTTCTTCACCATGGTGACGTTCCAGAGATGCGTACTGGTGAAGGGAAGACCTTGACAGCGACCATGCCAGTATACCTCAATGCCCTTGCAGGTAAAGGGGTTCACGTAGTTACAGTCAATGAATACCTAACAGAACGTGACGCGACTGAGATGGGTGAGTTGTACTCATGGCTCGGTCTGTCAGTAGGGATCAACTTGGCAGCCAAATCTCCAATGGAGAAAAAAGAAGCTTATCTTTGCGATATTACCTACTCAACCAACTCAGAGATTGGTTTTGACTACCTTCGTGACAACATGGTCGTTCGTGCAGAAAACATGGTACAACGTCCGCTCAACTATGCCTTGGTCGATGAGGTGGACTCGATCTTGATCGATGAAGCCCGTACTCCTTTGATCGTTTCAGGTGCCAACGCAGTTGAAACAAGCCAACTCTACCATATGGCAGACCACTTTGTGAAGTCTTTGGACAAAGACGACTATATCATTGACGTGCAGTCTAAGACGATTGGTTTGTCTGATTCTGGTATTGACAAGGCAGAAAGCTACTTCAAACTTGATAATCTCTACGATATCGAAAACGTAGCTCTTACACACTTTGTTGACAATGCCCTTCGTGCCAACTATATCATGATCCTTGATATCGACTATGTGGTTAGTGAAGAGCAGGAAATCTTGATTGTCGACCAATTTACAGGTCGTACCATGGAAGGTCGCCGTTACTCTGATGGCTTGCACCAAGCGATTGAAGCAAAAGAAGGTGTGCCAATCCAAGACGAGACCAAGACTTCAGCTTCTATTACCTACCAAAACCTCTTCCGTATGTATAAGAAATTGGCAGGTATGACAGGTACTGGTAAAACAGAAGAAGAAGAGTTCCGTGAAATCTATAACATTCGTGTTATCCCAATCCCTACTAACCGTCCAATCCAACGTATTGACCACTCAGACCTTCTCTATGCAAGTATCGATGCCAAATTCAAGGCTGTTATTGAGGATGTGAAGGCACGTTACCAAAAAGGTCAACCTGTCTTGGTTGGTACAGTTGCCGTTGAAACCAGTGATTATATTTCTAAGAAATTGGTTGCTGCAGGTGTTCCTCACGAAGTCTTGAATGCGAAGAACCACTACAGAGAAGCGCAAATCATCATGAACGCTGGTCAGCGTGGTGCCGTTACTATCGCGACCAACATGGCTGGTCGTGGTACCGACATCAAGCTTGGTGAAGGGGTTCGTGAACTTGGTGGACTTTGTGTTATCGGTACAGAGCGTCACGAAAGTCGCCGTATTGATAATCAGCTTCGTGGACGTTCAGGACGTCAAGGAGACCCAGGTGAGTCACAATTCTACTTGTCTCTTGAAGATGATTTGATGAAACGTTTCGGTTCAGAACGTTTGAAAGGTGTCTTTGAACGTCTCAACATGTCTGACGAAGCCATCGAATCTCGCATGTTAACGCGTCAAGTTGAAGCAGCTCAAAAACGTGTCGAAGGAAACAACTACGACACTCGTAAACAAGTCCTTCAATACGATGATGTTATGCGTGAACAACGTGAGATTATCTATGCGCAACGCTATGATGTCATTACTGCAGATCGTGACTTGGCACCAGAAATCCATGCTATGATTCGTCGTACCATTGGACGTATCGTGGATGCACATGCACGTTCTAAGGAAGATGAAAAATTGGAAGCAATCTTGAACTTTGCTAAGTATAACTTGCTTCCAGAAGATTCAATTAGCCGTTCAGATCTTGCAGGTTTGTCAGACCAAGCTATCAAAGATGAACTTTTCCAACGTGCCTTGAAAGTCTATGACAGCCAAGTTGCTAAGCTTCGTGACGAAGATGCAGTGAAAGAATTCCAAAAAGTCTTGATTCTACGTGTTGTAGACAACAAGTGGACAGACCATATCGATGCTCTTGACCAGTTGCGAAATGCTGTTGGTCTTCGTGGATATGCCCAAAACAACCCTGTTGTAGAATATCAAGCAGAAGGTTTCCGCATGTTTAACGACATGATTGGATCGATTGAATTCGATGTGACCCGCTTGATGATGAAAGCACAAATCCATGAACAAGAACGTCCGCAAACTGAACACAATATCAGTACAACTGCGACTCGTAATATCGCAGCGCAGCAGGCAAGTCTTCCTGAAGATTTGGACTTGAGCCAAATCGGACGAAACGACCAATGCCCATGTGGATCAGGTAAGAAATTCAAGAACTGTCATGGTAAGAGACAATAATATGAGATAAGATACAGGCGGATACCTGGTAAAAATCATTTTTTGCTTGGTGTCCGTTTGCTTTATAAGGAGATGAATCATGGTATTTAAAGCTAAAAGTCCTAAAATTAACATTGAAGAAGTTCGCGCCTTGTCTAAATTAGATGGAGCGGCTCTTGCGAGAAAAAATCAACGTGATCAGGAATTGGAAGCCATCATCCGTGGGGAAGACCAGCGTATTCTCTTGGTGATTGGACCATGTTCATCTGATAATGAAGAGGCGGTTCTCGAGTATGCCAAGCGTCTATCTGCTTTGCAAGAAGAGGTCAAAGACCGTATTTTTATGGTCATGCGTGTCTATACAGCTAAACCTCGTACCAATGGAGATGGCTATAAGGGCTTGATTCATCAACCAAATGCGACAGAAGCTCCTAGCTTGATCAATGGGATCAAGGCTGTTCGTCAGCTCCACTACCGTGTGATTACCGAGACGGGAATGACAACAGCTGATGAGATGCTTTATCCTGAAAATCTTCCGCTGGTGGATGATTTGATTTCTTATATGGCTGTTGGAGCTCGTTCTGTAGAGGATCAACAGCACCGTTTTGTAGCGAGTGGAGCAGACTTTTCAACAGGATTTAAAAATCCAACATCTGGAAATCTCAATGTCATGTTTAACGGGATTTATGCAGCGCAAAATAAACAGAGTTTCCTTTTCCTCGGTAAAGAGGTGGAAACAACTGGGAATCCATTGTCCCACGCCATTCTTCGCGGTGCCTTGAACGAATACGGGAAAAATATTCCTAACTACTACTATGACAATTTGATGGATACCATTGATCAGTATGAAAAGATGGGCTTGGAAAATCCCTTTATCATCATAGATACCAATCATGACAATTCAGGCAAGCAATACATGGATCAAATCCGTATCGTTCGTCAGACCTTGATTAACCGTGACTGGAATGAAAAGATCAAAAAATATGTTCGTGGTTTTATGATTGAGTCCTATCTAGAAGATGGACGTCAAAATGAGCCAGAAGTTTTTGGTAAGTCCATTACAGATCCGTGTCTCGGATGGGACAACACAGAAGCACTTGTTCGCGAAATTTACCAAACGCTAGGAGAGTAAGATGGCATTTATCGAAAAAGGTCAAGAAATTGATATTGAAGCAATCAAGGCTGCGACCCAGTTGTCACCTGAAGCCTTGCGAAAGAAAGAAGCCCGCGATAGAGAGCTGGCAGCCATCATCTCGGGTGAGGACGATCGCATCCTTTTGGTGATGGGGCCTTGCTCTTCAGACAATGAAGAAGCTGTGCTCGAATATGCTCGTCGCTTAGCAGACTTGCAGAAAAAAGTTGCGGATAAAATTTTTATCGTGATGCGTGTCTATACGGCTAAACCTCGTACTAATGGAGATGGCTATAAGGGCATGATTCATCAACCAAATACCAGCGAAGCGCCTAGTCTCATCAATGGTTTGCAAGCTGTTCGTCAGCTGCACTACCGTGTGATTACGGAGACGGGCTTGACGACAGCTGATGAGATGCTTTATCCGTCAAATCTCGTTTTGGTTGATGATCTGGTCAGCTACCATGCTGTAGGGGCTCGCTCAGTGGAAGACCAGGAACACCGCTTTGTAGCCTCTGGGATTGATGCTCCGGTTGGGATGAAAAATCCAACATCTGGAAATCTTGGGGTCATGTTTAATGCCATCTATGCAGCTCAAAACAAGCAAACCTTCCTTTACCATGGCCAAGAAGTGGAAACTTCAGGAAATCCTTTGGCCCACGTTATCCTTCGTGGTGCCATGAACGAATATGGTAAAAATGAACCCAATTTCTACTATGAAACCCTCTTAAATGCCATCAATCGCTATGAGACTATGGGACTTGAAAATCCCTTTATTATCATCGATACCAATCATGACAATTCAGGCAAGCAGTATATGGAACAAATTCGCATTGTTCGTCAAGCCTTGCTGAATCGTGACTGGAATGAGAAAATCAAAAAGACGGTTCGAGGCTTTATGATCGAATCTTACCTAGCAGACGGTCGCCAAAATAAACCAGAGGTCTTTGGTTGCTCCATAACTGACCCTTGTCTAGGCTGGGAAAATACAGTAGCCTTGGTAGAAGAAATTTATACTACCTTAACAAAATAAGTGAAAAGGATGGAGTTGGGGGAATCTCAGCTCCTTTTATGAGTATGATAGTTGGACATGGAATTGACATCGAAGAATTGGCTTCGATAGAAAACGCAGTTACACGACGTGAGGGCTTTGCTAAGCGCGTGCTGACCCCTAAAGAAATGGAGCGTTTTGCCAGTCTCAAAGGGCGCAGACAGATCGAATACTTGGCAGGTCGCTGGTCAGCTAAGGAGGCCTTTTCCAAGGCTATGGGAACTGGTATTGGCAAACTGACCTTTCAGGATTTGGAAGTTTTGAACAATGAACGAGGCGCGCCTTATTTTAGTCAGGCACCATTTTCAGGAAAGATTTGGCTATCTATTAGCCATACAGATCAGTTTGTGACAGCCAGTGTCATTTTGGAGGAAAATCATGAAAGCTAGTCCACATAGATCAACCAAGGCTCTGATTCATCTGGGAGCTATTCGACAAAATATTCAGCAAATGGGGGCTCATATCCCTGAAGGAACGCTCAAGTGGGCAGTGGTCAAGGCCAATGCCTATGGTCATGGGGCAGTTGCCGTTGCAACGGCGATTCAAAATGATGTTGATGGATTTTGTGTTTCCAATATTGATGAAGCTATTGAACTTCGTCAGGCTGGACTTAGCAAGAAAATTCTCATCTTAGGAGTTTCTGAGCTAGAAGCTGTTGCTCTAGCAAAAGAATACGACATCACATTGACAGTGGCTGGACTGGAGTGGATTCAAGCGCTGTTAGCTAGGGAGACAGATTTATCTGGCTTAACAGTTCACCTCAAGATTGACTCAGGGATGGGACGAATTGGTTTTAGAGAAGCCAGCGAGGCTGAGCAGGCTCAAGCCTTGCTCCAACAACACGGTGCTCGCGTTGAGGGGATTTTTACCCACTTTGCTACTGCAGATGAAGAATCAGATGCCTATTTTAATACCCAGTTAGAACGATTTAAAGCTATTTTGGCAAGTATGAAGAAAGTTCCAGAACTGGTTCATGCCAGTAACTCGGCAACGACCCTCTGGCATGCAGAGACTATTTTCAATGCAGTCCGTATGGGAGATGCCATGTATGGTCTCAATCCAAGTGGAGAGATCTTGGACTTACCCTATGATTTGACACCAGCCTTGACCTTGGAGTCTGCTCTGGTTCATGTCAAGACAGTTCCAGCTGGAGCTTGCATGGGCTATGGGGCGACCTATCAAGCGGATAGTGAGCAAGTCATTGCGACGGTGCCAATCGGCTATGCGGATGGTTGGACAAGAGACATGCAGAACTTCTCTGTCTTGGTAGATGGTCAAGCTTGCCCAATCGTTGGACGAGTATCTATGGACCAAATCACCATTCGTCTGCCTAAGATTTATCCGCTAGGAACAAAAGTAACCCTGATCGGCTCCGACGGAGATAAGGAAATCACAGCAACTCAGATAGCTGCCTACCGTGGAACCATTAACTATGAGGTGGTTTGTCTTCTCAGCGATCGCATTCCACGAGAATATTATTAAAACAAAGAAAGGAGGGGGAGCATGAATCTACATCAACCCTTGCATGTCTTGCCTGGTGTGGGACCAAAGTCGGCAGAGAAATATGCCAAACTAGGAATTGAAAACTTGCAAGACCTCTTGCTCTACTTTCCTTTCCGTTATGAAGATTTCAAGACCAAGCAGGTCCTAGAGCTGGAAGATGGTGAAAAGGCTGTTCTTTCTGGTCAGGTAGTGACTCCTGCCAGTGTCCAGTATTATGGTTTTAAGCGTAATCGCTTGCGTTTTAGCCTTAAGCAGGGAGAAGTCGTTTTTGCGGTTAATTTCTTTAACCAGCCTTATCTAGCAGATAAGATAGAATTGGGAGCAACGCTTGCCGTTTTTGGCAAATGGGATCGTGCTAAGGCCAGTCTGACTGGGATGAAGGTTCTTGCTCAGGTGGAAGATGACCTCCAGCCTGTCTATCGTCTGGCTCAAGGAATCAATCAGGCAGGGCTGGTCAAGGTCATCAAGACAGCTTTTGATCAGGGACTGGACCTCTTGATAGAGGAAAATCTTCCCCAGTCTTTGCTGGACAAATACAAACTCATGTCCCGTTGTCAGGCAGTTCGTGCTATGCATTTTCCTAAGGATTTGGCAGAATACAAGCAGGCCCTTCGTCGTATCAAGTTTGAGGAACTTTTTTACTTCCAAATGCAGTTGCAGACGCTCAAGTCTGAAAATAGAGTTCAGGGAAGCGGTCTGGTTCTGAACTGGTCTCAGGAAAAAGTAACGGCTGTCAAAAAAAATCTGCCTTTCGCCCTGACCCAAGCTCAGGAAAAGAGTTTGCAGGAAATTTTGGCCGATATGAAGTCTGACCACCACATGAATCGACTTCTGCAAGGGGATGTAGGGAGCGGAAAGACGGTGGTTGCTGGCCTGGCCATGTTTGCGGCGGTGACGGCTGGCTACCAGGCAGCTCTCATGGTGCCAACAGAAATCCTTGCTGAGCAACACTTTGAGAGTTTGCAGAACCTTTTTCCAGACTTGAAACTCGCTCTCTTAACAGGTTCTTTAAAAGCTTCAGAAAAGAGAGAAGTTTTAGAGACCATTGCCAAGGGTGAGGCTGATTTGATTATCGGAACCCATGCTCTGATTCAGGATGGGGTGGATTATGCTCGTCTTGGTTTGATTATCATCGATGAGCAGCACCGTTTTGGTGTGGGGCAAAGGCGTATTCTGCGAGAAAAAGGGGATAATCCGGACGTCCTCATGATGACGGCGACTCCCATTCCACGGACCTTGGCCATTACAGCCTTTGGAGATATGGATGTTTCCATTATCGACCAGATGCCCGCGGGTCGGAAACCCATTGTGACACGTTGGATCAAACATGAGCAACTACCTCAGGTACTGACTTGGTTAGAGGGGGAAATTCAAAAAGGTTCTCAAGCCTATGTCATTTCTCCCTTGATTGAAGAATCTGAAGCTCTGGATTTGAAAAATGCCATTGCCTTATCAGAGGAGTTGACAGCTCATTTTGCAGGAAAGGCAGAGGTTGCTCTACTACATGGTAAGATGAAGAGTGATGAAAAAGACCAGATTATGCAGGATTTCAAAGAGCGAAAAACGGATATTCTGGTTTCGACGACGGTTATCGAGGTTGGGGTCAATGTTCCAAATGCGACCGTCATGATTATCATGGATGCCGATCGGTTCGGTCTCAGTCAGCTTCACCAGCTCAGAGGTCGTGTTGGTCGGGGGGACAAGCAGTCCTACGCTGTTCTTGTAGCTAATCCCAAGACTGACTCTGGTAAGGACCGCATGCGCATCATGACAGAAACGACTAATGGATTTGTCCTTGCGGAGGAAGATTTGAAAATGCGTGGTTCTGGTGAGATTTTTGGAACCAGACAGTCTGGGTTACCAGAGTTTCAAGTGGCGGATATTATTGAAGATTTTCCGATTTTAGAAGAAGCTAGAAAGGTTGCCAGCTACATTAGTTCGATAGAAGGTTGGCAAGAGGATCCAGAATGGCGCATGATTGCTCTCCATCTAGAAAAGAGAGAACATCTGGATTAAGCCTTTTCTAAGAAATTTATAAGCTAGCTTTTAGGTTTGGGTCTTATACTAGAGTCATCAAAAAGAAACGAGGACTCTCAGATGACTATTAAAGTAACCTACCAAAAGAAATTCCAAACCGTTAAACTAGAGAAAGGAGCTAGCACCTATTGATAACCAAAGAGCGGAAACGCTCTTTTTATTTTTATAAAATGGTCGGCTATAAATCAAACTTAGTCGAGTGATAAAAAGATATTAGTCTCCAAGCCTATTTACTCTTTGACTGAAGCTTGATATAATTGCCCCATCTGAGTAAGGAGGAGTGAAAAGAATGTTAGAAACAAGAACGATTGCTATCCAAGATAGGTATGGAGAACGATTTCAGCATTGTTGGGGATGTGGTCCTAAGAATGATTTGGGCTTACATTTAAAAACCTATCCAAGTATAGATGGAAAGAGTTGTATTAGTCGGATAAAGCTTGAAAATGCTTATACTGGTGGAGTTCCATCAAATGTCTTTGGAGGAATGATAGCCACTATTTTTGATTGCCATGGCACGGCCTCAGCAGCTTGGTTTGCCCATCATCAAAAAGGGTTGGAACTGACGGAATCTACTGTGATAGGACGTTTTATTACAGCTCGCTTGGAAATTGATTACCTTAGTCCTAGTCCAATTGAAGATGAAATTGTGGTCACTTCTACATTGGAGGAATTAGGAGAAAGGAAAGCAATTATTTCTATGGAGATGACAGTGGCTACTAAAGTCCGTGCCAAAGCCAAGATGGTAGCAGTTACTGTGAAGGATCATATGTAAAACGGAAGATTAGAAGTTTAAGATTTTAAAACTACTTTCAGACGATCAGTTTGAGGGAGGAGAATCTAAAATCACTTTCTGTTTACCATTCTTTCTTGCATTGCTTTTCTAGATATGCTACAGTTATGGTAGCGATTACAAATCAAAAGGAGCATGCTATGAAAAATCCAGCTTTGTTAGAAGAAATCAAGACTTATAAAGGAAGGGATGAGGTCCCAAAAGATTTTGATGCTTTCTGGGATGAAGAGGTCAAAAAAGTTTCATCTCTTCCAGCCTACCAGTTGGAGGAAAGAGATTTCCATATTCCTCAAGTCAAGTGCTATGAGCTCACTTTTGAAGGAACCAATGAAGGCAAGGTTTATGCGCGTTTCGTCCTTCCAAAGAGTGAAGGTAAAGTTCCGTTAATTTTCCATTTCCATGGCTATATGGGACGTGGTTGGGACTGGGCTGACATGCTGGCCTTTACCGTGGCTGGTTACGGTGTTGTCTCCATGGACGTTCGAGGTCAGTCGGGCTATTCGCAAGACGGTTTGCGCTCTCCACTAGGAAATACGGTGAAGGGGCATATCATCCGTGGTGCTGTGGAAGGTCGGGAACATCTCTTTTATAAGGATGTCTATCTGGATATTTACCAGTTGATCGAAATTGTTGCTAGTCTGCCACAGGTAGATGAGGAAAGACTTTCTAGCTATGGTGCCTCACAAGGCGGTGCTTTAGCTCTGGTTGCAGCTGCTCTCAATCCTCGGATTCAGAAAACAGTTGCCATCTATCCTTTCTTGTCAGACTTTAGACGAGTGCTTGAGATTGGCAATACCAGTGAAGCCTATGATGAACTCTTCCGATATTTCAAGTTTCACGATCCCTTCCATGAAACAGAGGAGGAAATCATGGCGACTCTTGCCTATATCGATGTGAAAAATCTTGCCCATCGTATCAAAGGAGAGGTCAAGATGATTACGGGCTTGGATGACGATGTTTGCTATCCCATTACCCAGTTTGCGATATACAACCGTTTGACTTGCGACAAGGCCCATCGTATCATGCCAGAGTATGCTCACGAAGCCATGAATGTTTTTGTCAATGACCAAGTCTACAACTGGCTCTGTGGTAGTGAGATTCCTTTTAAATATGTGAAGTGATGAATGAGAGAGCCCAGGAGCTCTCTTTTTATGTCCAAAACCTGAAAGTACTTTTAGAAAAATTAAAATATTAAAATATTCTTAAAAGTAAAATCTATTCTGTGGGAACACAGATATAAATATAAGACTTTATTGTATAATAAAGGAAAAGTCACTTGTGAAAGGAGGAAAAAGGCTGCCGGGTGGTTAAAAACTCGGGCTCAGCAGAAAATGGGAGAGGATTGGGAGCTCTCATTGAGTTGGTTACTTTCTTGTAAAAACTTGTCTCTTGAAGAGACAATAAAAATTTTTAAAGAAAAAAGAAAGCGCTTTATTTTATGAAAAAATGAAAGGACAAACATGAATTACAAATCTTTAGATCGGAAACAGCGATACGGAATTCGAAAATTTGCAGTCGGTGCAGCATCGGTAGTGATTGGTACAGTGGTATTTGGAGCAAATCCAGTCTTAGCTCAAGAACAAGCCAATGCAGCAGGGGCCAATACAGAAACTGTCGAACCTGGTCAAGGTTTATCAGAATTGCCAAAAGAAGCGTCCTCGGGAGATCTTGCTCATTTGGATAAGGATTTGGCTGGTAAATTGGCAGCAGCACAAGACAACGGCGTTGAGGTGGACCAAGATCACTTGAAAAAAAATGAGAGTGCAGAATCAGAAACCCCATCCTCTACCGAAACCCCTGCAGAAGAAGCAAATAAGGAAGAGGAATCAGAGGAACAGGGTGCTATTCCTCGTGATTATTACTCAAGAGATTTAAAAAATGCTAATCCTGTCCTTGAAAAAGAAGATGTTGAAACCAATGCAGCAAATGGTCAGAGAGTTGATCTATCAAGTGATCTAGATAAACTAAAGCAACTAAAAAATGCTACAGTTCACATGGAGTTCAAACCAGATGCATCAGCTCCACGCTTTTACAATCTCTTCTCTGTATCCAGTGACACCAAGGAAAATGAGTACTTTACTATGTCGGTCCTTGATAATACAGCTCTTATTGAAGGGCGTGGCGCTAACGGGGAGCAGTTCTATGATAAGTATACAGATGCTCCTTTGAAAGTTCGCCCTGGACAATGGAATTCCGTGACCTTTACTGTTGAACAACCGACAACGGAGTTACCTCATGGTCGAGTTCGTCTCTATGTGAACGGTGTCTTATCCCGTACAAGTCTCAAATCTGGTAACTTCATCAAAGATATGCCAGATGTTAATCAAGCTCAACTTGGAGCAACCAAACGGGGCAATAAAACAGTTTGGTCATCAAACCTACAAGTTCGAAACCTAACTGTTTATGATCGTGCTTTAAGCCCAGATGAAGTTCAAACACGGAGTCAATTATTTGAAAGAGGTGAATTGGAACAGAAACTTCCTGAGGGAGCAAAAGTCACTGAGAAAGAAGACGTCTTTGAAGGTGGTAGGAACAATCAACCAAATAAAGATGGTATCAAGAGTTATCGTATCCCAGCTCTTCTCAAGACAGATAAAGGAACGCTGATTGCTGGAACGGATGAAAGACGTTTGCACCATTCTGACTGGGGAGATATTGGGATGGTTGTTCGTCGCAGCTCAGATAATGGAAAAACATGGGGAGACCGAATTGTAATCTCAAATCCTCGTGACAATGAGCACGCTAAACATGCAGAATGGCCATCTCCAGTCAATATTGATATGGCCTTGGTGCAAGACCCTGAAACAAAGAGAATTTTTGCAATTTACGACATGTTCCTTGAAAGTAAGGCAGTATTTTCATTGCCGGGGCAAGCTCCGAAAGCTTATGAACAAGTGGGAGATAAAGTTTATCAAGTTTTATATAAGCAAGGAGAATCAGGTCGCTATACAATTCGAGAAAACGGAGAGGTTTTCGACCCTCAAAATAGAAAGACAGATTATCGCGTCGTCGTTGACCCTAAAAAACCAGCCTACAGCGATAAGGGGGATTTGTATAAAGGGAATGAGCTAATCGGAAATATTTATTTTGAGTATAGCGAGAAGAATATTTTTAGAGTTTCCAATACCAACTACCTATGGATGTCCTACAGTGATGACGATGGGAAGACTTGGTCTGCACCAAAAGATATTACACATGGGATTCGGAAAGATTGGATGCACTTCCTAGGAACTGGACCTGGTACGGGGATTGCCTTGCGTACAGGACCTCATAAGGGAAGGCTGGTGATTCCAGTTTATACAACAAACAACGTTTCCTACCTAAGTGGTTCTCAATCATCTCGTGTAATTTATTCAGATGATCATGGTGAAACATGGCAAGCAGGCGAAGCAGTTAATGATAACCGCCCAGTAGGCAACCAAACCATTCACTCTTCAACCATGAATAATCCAGGCGCCCAAAATACGGAGTCAACTGTTGTTCAGTTGAATAATGGGGATCTCAAGCTCTTTATGCGTGGATTGACTGGTGATCTTCAGGTTGCGACCAGTCATGATGGGGGAGCAACGTGGGAGAAAGAAATCAAACGTTATCCTCAAGTAAAAGACGTTTATGTTCAAATGTCCGCTATTCACACCATGCATGAAGGAAAGGAATACATTCTACTCAGCAATGCTGGTGGTCCTGGACGCAACAATGGTTTGGTTCACCTAGCTCGTGTTGAGGAGAATGGTGAGTTGACATGGCTGAAACACAATCCTATACAAAGTGGTAAGTTTGCTTACAACTCACTCCAAGAACTCGAAAATGGCGAATATGGTTTGCTTTATGAGCATGCGGATGGCAATCAAAACGATTATACTTTATCCTATAAGAAATTCAACTGGGATTTCTTAAGCAAAGACAGAATTTCTCCTAAAGAAGCAAAAGTAAAATATGCTATCCAAAAATGGCCAGGCATCATTGCCATGGAGTTCGATTCGGAAGTATTGGTAAACAAGGCTCCGACCCTTCAATTGGCAAATGGCAAGACAGCAACCTTTATGACCCAGTACGATACAAAAACTCTCCTATTCACAATAGATCCAGAGGATATGGGTCAAAGAATTACAGGTCTAGCTGAGGGTGCAATTGAAAGCATGCACAATTTACCAGTTTCTTTAGCTGGCTCTAAACTAAGCGATGGTATTAATGGCAGTGAAGCTGCTATCCATGAGGTTCCAGAGTTCAAGGGTGGTGTCAATGCAGAAGAAGCGGCTGTGGCAGAGATACCAGAGTACACTGGACCATTGGCAACAGTAGGTGAAGAAGCAGCTCCAACAGTAGAAAAACCAGAATTCACTGGTGGTGTCAATGCTGAGGAAGCCCCAGTGGCAGAGATGCCAGAGTACACCGGTCCATTATCAACAGTAGGCGAAGAAGCAGCGCCAACGGTTGAAAAGCCTGAATTTACAGGTGGGGTCAACGCTGTTGAGGCAGCAGTCCATGAACTTCCAGAGTTCAAGGGTGGTGTCAATGCAGTTCTAGCAGCCTCAAACGAGCTTCCGGAATATAGAGGAGGTGCTAACTTTGTCTTGGCAGCTTCAAATGACCTGCCAGAGTATAAGGGTGGTGTCAATGGTGCTGAGGCAGCAGTCCTTGAAGTGCCAGAGTACAAGGGAGACACCAATCTAGTATCAGCAGCTGCAGACAACAAACTGTCTCTAGGCCAAGATGTGACCTATCAAGCGCCAGCAGCTAAACAAGATGAACTTCCAAATACAGGAAGCAAGGAAACAAGCTCACTGATTTCCCTTGGTCTTGCAGGCGTTCTTTTATCCTTGTTTGCATTTGGCAAGAAGAGAAAAGAATAATAAGCAAAAGTATTTAAATAAGTTTCAGAAGAGATAGCAGGTTTTTCAGCCTGCTATCTTTCTTTATTAAATTAAATTCAGCTTGATTCGAAATCATAAGAAGTCTGAAACTACTTTCAGGATAGTCTGTTCTATAAAATAGTTTTGAAACTGAAATCTATTCTATCACAATCTATTGAAAGCGCTTAACAAATGATATATAATAAGCCCATAGAAGAAAGAAAGGGAGGAAAGAGGATGCCACAGATCAGCAAAGAAGCCTTGATTGAACAGATCAAAGATGGAATCATTGTCTCTTGCCAGGCACTTCCTCACGAACCGCTTTATACAGAAGCGGGAGGGGTTATCCCCTTGCTAGTCAAAGCGGCTGAGCAAGGTGGAGCAGTCGGTATCCGAGCAAATAGTGTTCGTGATATCAAGGAGATCAAGGAGGTTACGAAACTCCCGATTATCGGGATTATCAAACGTGACTATCCGCCACAGGAGCCATTCATTACAGCTACTATGAAAGAAGTCGATGAACTGGCTGAACTAGACATCGAGGTCATTGCTCTGGATTGTACCAAACGTGAACGTTACGACGGTTTGGAAATTCAGGACTTTATCCGACAAGTCAAAGAAAAATATCCGCATCAACTCTTAATGGCTGATACTAGCACGTTTGAAGAGGGTATAGCAGCAGTTGAAGCAGGAATTGATTTTGTTGGAACAACCCTATCAGGTTACACCTCTTATAGTCCCAAAGTAGATGGTCCAGACTTTGAACTGATCAAAAAACTGTGTGAAGCAGGGGTGGATGTCATCGCGGAAGGGAAAATTCATACACCAGAACAAGCTAAGCAAATCCTTGAATATGGGGTGCGAGGCATCGTTGTTGGTGGAGCTATTACTAGACCAAAAGAGATTACGGAGCGCTTTGTTGCCGGTCTTAAATAACACAATCTCAAAACAGAGGAGAGTGGTTGATGCGTCGGACAAAATGAAAACGTATACAAATACAAACTTGCTCATTATCCAATATGGATACGCTTATAAATTAGGAGAATACAGATGAAATTTAGAAAACTAGCTTGTACAGTACTTGCGGGTGCTGCGATTCTTGGCCTTGCTGCTTGTGGTAACTCTGGTGGAAGCAAAGATGCTGCAAATTCTGGTAGTGATAGCGGAAAAACAGAAATCACTTGGTGGGCATTCCCAGTCTTCACACAAGAAAAAACTGGTGACGGTGTTGGAACTTATGAAAAATCAATCATCGAAGCTTTTGAAAAAGCAAATCCAGATGTAAAAGTGAAATTGGAAACCATCGACTTCAAGTCAGGTCCAGAAAAGATCACAACAGCTATCGAAGCGGGAACAGCGCCAGACGTACTCTTTGACGCACCAGGACGTATCATCCAATACGGTAAAAATGGTAAATTGGCTGAGTTGAACGACCTTTTCACAGACGAATTCGTCAAAGATGTCAACAACGAAAACATCGTACAAGCAAGTAAGGCTGGAGACAAAGCCTACATGTATCCAATCAGTTCAGCACCATTCTACATGGCAATGAACAAGAAAATGTTGGAAGATGCTGGAGTTGCAAACCTTGTAAAAGAAGGTTGGACAACTGATGACTTTGAAAAAGTTTTGAAAGCGCTTAAAGATAAAGGATATACACCAGGTTCATTGTTCAGTTCTGGTCAAGGGGGAGACCAAGGAACACGTGCCTTCGTTGCAAACCTTTATGGCGGTTCTGTAACAGACAAAGACGTAACCAAATACACAACAGACGATCCTAAATTCGTCAAAGGTCTTGAAAAAGCTGCTAGCTGGATTAAAGACGGTTTGTTGAACAATGGTTCACAATTTGACGGTGGAGCAGACATCCAAAACTTTGCCAACGGTCAAACTTCATACACAATCCTTTGGGCACCAGCTCAAAACGGTATCCAAGCGAAACTCTTGGAAGCAAGTAAGGTAGATGTGGTAGAAGTACCATTCCCATCAGACTCTGGTAAACCATCTCTTGAATACCTTGTAAACGGATTTGCAGTATTTAACAACAAAGACGATAAGAAAATCGCAGCTGCTAAGAAATTCGTTCAATTCATCGCAGATGACAAAGAATGGGGTCCTAAAGACGTAGTTCGTACAGGTGCCTTCCCAGTTCGTACTTCATTTGGCAAACTTTATGAAGACAAACGTATGGAAACAATCAGTGGCTGGACTAAATACTACTCACCATACTACAACACTATCGACGGATTTGCTGAAATGAGAACACTTTGGTTCCCAATGTTGCAATCTGTATCAAATGGTGACGAAAAACCAGCGGATGCTTTGAAAGCCTTCACTGAAAAAGCTAATGAAACAATCAAAAAAGCTACAAAACAATAAGCACTAAGTCAGATTGATTCCCCCCTTTTCCCTGTGCACTATGGTGTAAGAAAAGGGGGACTTTTGTTTGAAATGGTAGGAACTGTCACGAAATTAAAATGAAGTTCTTACATAAGCGAATCTTAAAAAATTTCATTTTGGTTTTAAAACAGTTCAAGAAAATCAAAAACTATTCTATTTGAAAGAGAGGTGCCGACTGTGAAAGTCAATAAAATTCGTATGCGGGAAACAGTGATTTCCTACGCTTTCCTAGCACCAGTGTTATTCTTCTTTGTCATCTTTGTATTGGCTCCTATGATTATGGGATTCATTACAAGTTTCTTTAACTACTCCATGACTAAATTTGAGTTTGTGGGCTTGGAAAACTACATTCGCATGTTTAAAGACCCTGTCTTTGTGAAGTCTTTGATCAATACCGTTATCCTGGTTATTGGATCTGTTCCGATTGTGGTTCTCTTCTCGCTCTTTGTAGCATCTCAAACCTATCATCAAAATGCCATTGCCCGTTCTTTCTATCGTTTCGTCTTCTTCCTTCCTGTAGTTACAGGTAGTGTTGCCGTAACGGTTGTATGGAAATGGATCTATGATCCACTATCAGGGATTCTAAACTTTGTCCTTAAGTCAAGTCATATCATCAGCCAAAACATTTCTTGGTTGGGTGATAAAAACTGGGCTTTGCTAGCGATTATGATTATCCTTTTGACAACATCTGTTGGTCAACCGATTATCCTTTATATCGCTGCTATGGGAAATATTGATAACTCACTAGTTGAAGCGGCGCGTGTTGACGGTGCGACTGAGTTTCAAGTCTTCTGGAAGATCAAATGGCCTAGCCTTCTTCCAACAACTCTTTACATCGCAATCATTACAACCATCAACTCATTCCAATGTTTCGCCTTGATTCAGCTCTTGACATCTGGTGGTCCAAACTACTCAACAAGTACCTTGATGTACTACCTTTACGAAAAAGCCTTCCAATTGACAGAATATGGCTATGCAAACACTATCGGTGTCTTCTTGGCAATTATGATTGCGATCGTAAGTTTTGTTCAATTTAAAGTACTTGGAAACGACGTAGAATACTAAAGAAAGGAGACAGCTATGCAATCTACACAAAAGAAACCCTTAACAGCTTTCACTGTTATTTCAACGATTATCTTGCTCTTGTTGACCGTGCTGTTCATCTTTCCATTCTACTGGATTTTGACAGGAGCCTTCAAATCACAGCCTGATACCATTATGATTCCGCCACAGTGGTTCCCTAAAATGCCAACCATGGAAAACTTCCAACAACTCATGGTGCAAAACCCTGCTATGCAGTGGATGTGGAACTCTGTATTTATCTCACTAGTAACTATGTTCCTAGTCTGTGCAACCTCTTCTCTAGCAGGTTATGTCTTGGCTAAGAAACGTTTCTATGGTCAACGCATCCTCTTTGCAGTCTTTATCGCTGCCATGGCTCTTCCAAAACAAGTTGTCCTTGTACCATTGGTACGTATCGTCAACTTCATGGGAATTCACGATACTCTTTGGGCAGTTATCTTGCCTTTGATTGGATGGCCATTTGGGGTCTTCCTTATGAAACAATTCAGCGAAAACATCCCTACAGAATTGCTTGAATCAGCTAAAATCGACGGTTGTGGTGAGATTCGTACCTTCTGGAGCGTAGCCTTCCCTATCGTGAAACCAGGATTTGCAGCCCTTGCAATCTTTACCTTCATCAATACTTGGAACGACTACTTTATGCAGTTGGTTATGTTGACTTCACGTCAAAACTTGACCATCTCACTCGGGGTTGCGACCATGCAGGCCGAAATGGCAACCAACTATGGTTTGATCATGGCGGGTGCAGCTCTTGCAGCCGTGCCAATCGTAACCGTCTTCCTTGTCTTCCAAAAATCCTTCACTCAAGGGATCACTATGGGAGCTGTTAAAGGATAATGCTCTGCGAAAATCGAGTTTAAACTACATCAGCATCACCTTGCCATACTTAAGTATTGCCTGCGGATAGCTTTCTAGTTTGTTCTTCGATTTTCATTAAGTATAAGAGAATATAGAGTTATAAGTGTCTACAAAATGGAGAGTATGCAGTTACTTCGTGAAGTTTTGTCAGACACTTATAAACTTAAGAATAAACTCTTTTCATGATACTAGTTAGAGTAGGTTCGTTTTATGGTGGCTATTTTCCGCTTTAGTGGTATCTAAGATAAGAATCTTACGCTTATCTTAGACGGAATTTTTGAGACTGACGATGAAAGAGCAAAAGGCTCAAAAATTAGGAATGAAATTCCGAAGGAATTTGCTTCCGTCCGCACTATTACAGGGAAATAGAGAAAGAACATTCGAAACTGAAAAATAGTAACTATCAGAAACGAAGGAAACAGTATGATTTTTGACGATTTGAAAAACATCGCCTTTTACAAGGGAATCCATCCCAATCTAGACAAGGCTATCGACTATCTCTATCAGCACCGTAAGGATTCTTTCGAACTCGGTAAGTATGAGATTGACGGGGACAAGGTCTTTCTAGTTGTTCAGGAAAATGTCCTCAATCAAGCTGAAAATGATCAGTTTGAGCATCATAAGAACTATGCAGACTTGCATTTGCTGGTAGAAGGACATGAATATTCGAGCTACGGTTCACGTATCAAAGATGAAGCAGTAGCATTCGACGAAGCGAGCGACATTGGCTTTGTCCATTGTCATGAAAAATACCCACTCTTGCTGGGCTATCACAATTTTGCAATTTTCTTCCCAGGAGAACCTCACCAGCCAAATGGCTACGCAGGGATGGAAGAAAAAGTTCGCAAGTATCTCTTTAAAATTTTGATTGATTAAAAGAATCAGGAGGAGCAAACATGGCACAAAAAGGGGTAAGCCTTATCAAGGCAGCATTTGATACAGATAATTTTCTCATGCGTTTCAGTGAGAAAGTCTTGGATATTGTGACAGTCAATCTTCTTTTTGTCGTCTCTTGTTTGCCCATCGTGACGATTGGAGTGGCGAAAATCAGCCTTTATGAGACCATGTTTGAGATTAAGAGAAGCAGACGGGTACCAGTCTTTAGAACTTATATAAGGGCCTTCAAGCAAAATCTGAAACTGGGGCTTCAGTTGGGTCTGTTAGAGTTGGGCATTGTGTCATTAAGCCTTCTAGACCTCTATCTTTTCTGGGGCCAGACTGCTTTGCCTTTCCAGATTGTGAAAGCAATTTGTTTGGGGATTCTCATTTTCCTCACTCTGGTGATGCTGGCTAGTTATCCCATCGCTGCGCGCTATGATTTGTCTTGGAAAGAAGTGCTGCAAAAAGGGCTTATCTTGGCAAGTTTTAACTTTCCATGGTTCTTCCTCATGTTAGCTATTCTCTTTCTCATAGTGATGGTTCTTTATCTATCCGCCTTCACTCTCCTTTTGGGTGGGTCAGCTTTTATCCTCTTTGGTTTTGGTTTGCTAGTCTTTCTCCAAGCAGGTTTGATGGAGAAAATCTTCGCCAAATACCAGTAGGATGGCTTGTTCCTGAAACTACTTTCAATCGTTACAGTTTCTAAAATACAAGTAGAAACTAAAATCTAAGTGTATACAAGATATTGAAAGCGATTTTCACAAGGTGTATACTAAACTTGTAAAAAATAGAACTGCTCTCAGCAGAAAAAAAGAAATCTTAGGAGAAAATCTATGTCAGATTTGAAAAAATACGAAGGTGTCATTCCAGCCTTCTACGCATGTTATGATGATCAAGGAGAAGTCAGTCCAGAGCGTACGCGCGCCTTGGTCCAATACTTCATTGATAAGGGAGTTCAAGGTCTCTATGTCAACGGTTCTTCTGGTGAATGTATCTACCAAAGTGTGGCAGACCGCAAGTTGATTTTGGAAGAAGTCATGGCAGTTGCCAAGGGCAAATTGACTATCATCGCTCACGTAGCTTGCAACAATACCAAAGACAGTATGGAACTTGCTCGCCATGCGGAAAGCTTGGGAGTAGATGCTATTGCAACAATCCCACCAATTTACTTCCGCTTGCCTGAGTACTCAGTGGCCAAATACTGGAATGACATTAGTGCTGCAGCACCAAATACAGACTATGTGATCTACAACATTCCTCAATTAGCAGGTGTTGCTTTGACTCCAAGTCTTTACACTGAAATGTTGAAGAACCCTCGTGTTATCGGTGTTAAGAACTCTTCTATGCCAGTTCAAGATATCCAAACCTTTGTCAGCCTTGGTGGAGAAGACCACATCGTATTCAATGGTCCAGATGAACAGTTCCTAGGTGGACGGCTCATGGGTGCTAAAGCTGGTATCGGTGGTACTTACGGTGCGATGCCAGAACTCTTCTTGAAACTCAATCAGTTGATTGCTGAGAAAGATTTGGAAATAGCGCGTGAATTGCAGTACGCTATCAACGCAATCATTGGCAAACTCACTTCTGCACATGGAAATATGTACGGTGTCATCAAAGAAGTTTTGAAAATCAATGAAGGTTTGAACATTGGTTCAGTTCGTTCACCATTGACACCAGTAACTGAAGAAGATCGTCCAGTTGTAGAAGCAGCAGCGCAATTGATTCGTGAAACCAAGGAGCGCTTCCTCTAATCCATAAGGAGGTATTTATGACACACTACGTTGCAATTGATATCGGTGGAACCAATATCAAATATGGTTTGATTGACCAAGAAGGCCAACTTGTTGAATCGCATGAAATGCCAACTGAGGCGCATAAGGGTGGTCCTCATATCTTACAAAAAACCAAAGATATCGTAGCCAGCTATTTAGAAAAAGGCCCAGTAGCAGGTGTTGCCATTTCTTCGGCAGGGATGGTGGATCCAGATAAGGGTGAGATTTTCTACGCTGGTCCTCAGATTCCCAACTATGCAGGAACCCAGTTCAAGAAGGAAATCGAGACGAGTTTTACTATTCCTTGTGAGATTGAAAATGATGTCAACTGTGCAGGTCTGGCTGAGGCAGAATCTGGTTCAGGAAAGGGAGCGAGTGTCACACTTTGCTTGACCATTGGAACAGGTATCGGTGGTTGCTTGATTATGGATGGAAAGGTTTTCCATGGATTTAGCAATTCGGCCTGCGAAGTCGGTTACATGCACATGCAGGATGGAGCTTTCCAAGACCTCGCCTCTACGACAGCCTTGGTGGAGTATGTGGCAGCAGCTCATGGAGATTCAGTTGATCAGTGGAATGGCCGACGCATCTTCAAGGAAGCTACCGAAGGAAACAAGATCTGTATGGCAGGTATTGACCGCATGGTAGACTATCTAGGAAAAGGTCTGGCAAATATTTGCTACGTTGCCAATCCAGAGGTGGTTATTCTTGGTGGCGGCATCATGGGGCAAGAGGCTATCCTCAAACCAAAGATTCGCACAACCTTGAAGGCGGCCTTGGTGCCAAGCCTAGCTGAAAAAACACGATTAGAATTTGCCCATCACCAAAACACAGCAGGTATGTTGGGAGCCTATTATCATTTCAAAACAAAACAATCCTAGTTTGGAACTATAGAATTAAGAAAAACACGGAATCACTACTTGAGTGAAAACTGTTTTGCTTAATTCTTTTTTTATTGAAAAATTTGAGCCAAAGGAGGTAATCGTGAGAAACTAGGAGAAAATAACTACCTTGCATAAGAAGTTAAGGAGAGAGCAATTCTATCATCCATTTAATTGATATTTAGCTTGAGTAAATGGAAAAATGATATAATAAAATGGACGAAAAAATGACAAATTAGAATTTGTAGAGGTGAAAAAATGTAATGGCAACCTATTCACCTGAAATCGAAATCATATAAAATTACGAGGAGATTGTAAGATGAGTAATTATATAAAATTAAATGAAGATAGATGGAATAATGTAAAAAATGACTACACTGATCCATTGACACAGGAAGAATTAGAAGAAGCTAGAAAACATCCAATTTCTGTTGCCTTAACTGTTGGGAAAAAAGTCCCCACAGAATGGTTTGAAAAAGCCAAGGGAAAAAAGATATTAGGGTTAGCTTGTGGTGGTGGTCAGCAGGGTCCCGTTTTTGCTGCAAAAGGTTATGATGTCACCATCATGGATTTTTCTAAATCACAATTAGAAAGAGATGAGTCGGTTGCTAAAAGAGAAGGCTTAAAAATCAATACCGTTCAAGGTGATATGACAAAACCATTTCCATTTGAAAATGAAACTTTTGATATTATTTTTAATCCGGTTTCAAATATATACATAGAGGATTTAAAAAACATGTATAAAGAAGCCTCTCGCGTATTGAAAAAGGGCGGTTTGTTAATGGTTGGATTTATGAATCCTTGGATCTACATGTATGATGCTGACACTGTATGGGACAAACCCGATGAGGAATTACTTTTAAAGTTTTCACTACCTTTTAATTCAAGAGAGCTTGAAGAGGAAGGCAAAATCACCATCAATCCAGAATATGGATATGAATTTAGCCATACTTTAGAAAGTCAGATTAGAGGACAACTAAAAAACGGTCTCGCTATGATCGATTTTTATGAATCGTGTGACAAAAGACATCGATTGTCACGTTATGGAAATGACTACATCGCTACACTCTGCATTAAACTATGATATTATAGAACGTACTTCTGAAGAATAGCTCATTTTATTTTACGATTAGAATTTGCCCATCACCAGAACACAGCAGGAATACTCGGTGCATATTACCATTTCAAAATAAAACAATCCTAGTTTGGTTGAACCAAACTAGGATTTTCTAACGCGTTTTTGTCTACGATAGCCGTTGAGTTTTTTATTTTCCCAATAGCTATTAAAGATTTTTTCCTTGCTCTCACGATTGATTTCTAAAAAGTAGGCATAAATCAAATCTGTTAAAAAGAGCATAGGAAGTTGAGCGGAGATACGTTGGATGTAAGAAGATTGACTATGACTTGCGACTAGGACTGTTTCGGTGTAGGCCTGACAGTCTTTGCTAGGAGAACTGGTAAAGAGAATAGTCTTGGCTCCCATGTCCTTGGCGTCCAGCAAACTATCTAGGACAGATTGGGTAGTGCCTGATAGAGAAAAGCCAAGTACCAGACAGTTTTCATCCATGATACTGGTTGTCCAAGCAAAGCCATCCCGATCGGTCAAAGCTTCACAGACAACACCTAGACGCATAAAGCGCAGTTTCATCTCACGGGCAATCAGACCAGAACTTCCCGTTCCAAAAAAGTAAACACGTTCAGCGTCATCGATTAATTGGGCGACGCGTTCAAGTTGTTCTTCGTCGATCAAATCCTGTGTTTGTTCTCGCATGATACTGTAGCTTCTCAAAACACGTTTAGTCAAAGTACTGTGTTTGTGCGAATGAGTGTCCGGTTTACTAGCCTGATGCTGATATTGGAAGATGAATTCTCGGTAGCCTGTAAAACCACACTTTTTGGCAAATCGGGTTAACGCTGCTTGGGAGATATGTAATTTTTGGGTAACTTGCTGAGAAGAGAGATCATCTTGGATCGTTTCAGCTTGCAAAAAATAGCGAGCGATTTCTTGCTCGAGCTCGGTTAATTCTTCAAAATGGAGATCGATTATGGTTGCGATATCTGGCTTGTTCATGAGGCTCCTTTTTATGAGTCAAAGTCTTAAAAGTTAACGCTTTCCTAACTATTACTATCATTATATCATAGAAAATAGGATAACCAAATAAAAAGGCATTTTCAGTTAGAAGTCAAAAAATGCTTCGACTTTTCCAAGAGTTTCTCCGTAAAATATGGTACAATGAAATGTACTGAGCTTCACCTATTTGCTCTATTATTTTAGGGGAAATAAAGGTGGAAATCGGGAATTTTTCTAGAAAAGAGTCTTAGTTGTATGAGAAAATTTAATAGCCATTCGATTCCGATTCGGCTTAATTTACTATTTGCGATTGTCATCCTGCTCTTTATGGCCATTATTGGTCGTTTGTTATACATGCAGGTTCTCAATAAAGATTTCTATGAAACAAAATTGGCCTCAGCCAGCCAAACAAGGGTAACAACCAGTTCAGCTCGTGGACAGATTTATGATGCGGCAGGGAAACCCTTGGTAGAAAATACTGTCAAGCAAGTTGTTTCTTTCACACGAAACAATAAAATGACAGCAGCTGAATTGAAGGAGACAGCCAAGAAACTCCTTACATATGTAAATGTAACCTCCCCTGATCTGACTGATCGACAGATTGCAGACTACTACTTGGCGGACCAGGATATTTACAAAAAAACAGTCGAATCCTTGCCAAGCGATAAACGCCTGGATTCAGATGGGAACCGCTTATCGGAAGCGACACTTTACAATAATGCGGTTGAAAGCATTGACGTGAGTCAACTTAATTATACAGATGACCAGAAAAAGGAAATCTATCTCTTTAGTCAGCTCAATGCTGTTGAAAATTTTGCAACGGGAACCATTTCTACGGATGCCTTAGATGATACCCAAGTTGCTCTCGTTGCATCAGCGTCCAAGGAATTACCAGGTATCAGCATTTCAACCTCATGGGATCGTAAAGTACTGGATACATCTTTATCGACAATCGTCGGTAGCGTTTCAAATGAGAAGTCAGGACTTCCAGCTGAGGAAGTTGATGCTTATCTCAAAAAAGGGTATTCTCTCAATGACCGAGTGGGAACTTCCTATCTTGAAAAGCAATATGAAGATGTTCTTCAAGGCAAACGCTCCGTCAAAGAAATCCATCTCGACAAACACGGAAATATGGAAAGTGTGGAAAATGTCGAAGAAGGAAGCAAAGGAAACAATATCAAGTTAACGGTTGACCTAGCTTTCCAGAATGGTGTGGACGACCTACTCAAGAGCTACTTCAACTCAGAGTTGGGTAACGGTGGAGCCAAATATTCTGAAGGGGTTTACGCCGTAGCCCTCAATCCTAAAACCGGTGCAGTTTTGGCCATGTCAGGTGTCAAGCATGATGTCGAATCCGGTAAATTAAGTTCAGATTCGCTTGGAACGATAACCAACGTCTTTGTGCCAGGATCTGTCGTTAAGGCGGCGACCATCAGCTCTGGTTGGGAAAATGGAGTCTTGTCAGGTAATCAAACCTTGACAGACCAGCCGATTGTTTTCCAAGGTTCGGCCCCTATCAATTCATGGTATACCTTGTCCTATGGTTCTTTCCCTATCACAGCAGTTGAGGCTCTAGAATACTCTTCTAATGCCTATATGGTTCAAACTGCTCTAGGAATCATGGGACAGACCTACACACCAAACATGGTGGCCGCAACGGGACAGTTAGAGACTGCAATGGGCAAATTGCGATCAACCTTTGGGGAATACGGACTCGGAGCTTCAACAGGGATTGACCTTCCAGATGAATCCACAGGATTTACGCCGAAAGAATTTGATTTGGGGAACTATATCAATAATTCCTTTGGTCAGTTTGATAACTACACACCGATGCAGTTAGCCCAGTATGTCGCAACCATTGCAAACAATGGCGTACGTTTAGCTCCTCACATCGTTGAAGGGGTTTATGGAAACAATGACCAAGGTGGCTTAGGTAGTCTGGTTCAAGAAACAGCTACTAAGGAACTGAACAAGGTCAATATTTCAGAATCAGATATGGCTATCTTGCAGCAAGGTTTCTATCAAGTTTCGCATGGAACGAGTGCTCTGACAACTGGTCGTGCCTTTTCAAATGGCGCAGCCGTTTCCATCAGTGGGAAAACGGGTACTGCCGAAAGTTACGTTAATGGCGGTCAAAAAGCCAATAATACCAACGCAGTCGCCTATGCACCGACCGAAAATCCTCAAATTGCGGTCGCAGTAGTCTTTCCTCATAACACCAACCTTACAAACGGTGTCGGACCTTCGATTGCACGCGACATTATCAATCTTTATCACCAACACCATCCAATGAATTAGAAAGGAACTTATGCTGTATCCAACACCTATTGCCAAGCTGATTGATAGCTATTCAAAGTTACCAGGTATCGGGATTAAAACGGCTACCCGCCTAGCCTTCTATACCATTGGAATGTCTGATGACGATGTCAATGAATTTGCGAAAAATCTCCTGTCTGCTAAACGGGAATTGACCTATTGTTCCATCTGTGGCCGTTTAACGGATGATGATCCTTGCTCGATCTGTACAGATCCGACTCGTGATCAGACAACCATCTTGGTGCTAGAGGATAGTCGCGATGTGGCTGCTATGGAAAATATCCAAGAATACCATGGACTCTATCATGTCTTGCACGGCCTCATTTCTCCGATGAATGGTATCAGCCCAGACGATATCAACCTCAAGAGTCTCATGACCCGTCTCATGGATAGTGAGGTTTCAGAGGTGATTGTGGCAACCAATGCGACAGCGGATGGGGAAGCGACATCGATGTATCTCTCTCGTTTGCTCAAGCCAGCTGGTATCAAGGTCACTCGCCTAGCACGAGGACTAGCCGTGGGAGCAGATATCGAGTATGCGGACGAAGTCACACTCTTACGAGCCATTGAAAATCGGACAGAGTTGTAGGAGTAGACAATTTACGAACTAAATTCATTTATAAGAAAATTAAGGAGACCGACTTTGATGTTATAGGTCTCTTTTATGTTTCTTAAATTCTAGTACCATGTTCAAGTTTCAAAAAAGAAGCAAATATGATATACTAAAGAACGAGTATTCTATTAGAATTAGGACAAGCAATATGAAACAAACGATTATTCTTTTATACGGTGGGCGTAGTGCAGAGCGTGAAGTCTCTGTCCTTTCAGCTGAAAGTGTTATGCGTGCGGTCAACTACGACCGTTTCACAGTCAAGACTTTCTTCATCAGCCAGTCAGGTGACTTTATCAAAACACAGGAATTTAGCCAGACTCCAGGTCAAGAGGATCGTCTCATGACCAATGCGACTATTGACTGGGACAAGAAAATAGCGCCAAGTGCCATCTATGAAGAAGGTGCAGTGGTCTTTCCCGTTCTTCATGGCCCAATGGGAGAGGATGGCTCTGTTCAAGGATTCTTAGAAGTTTTGAAAATGCCTTATGTTGGTTGTAATATCTTGTCATCCAGCCTTGCCATGGATAAAATTACGACCAAGCGTGTCTTGGAGTCTGCTGGGATTGCCCAAGTACCTTATGTGGCTATCGTCGAAGGTGATGATGTGACTGCTAAAATAGCTGAAGTTGAAGAAAAACTGACTTATCCAGTCTTCACGAAGCCGTCAAACATGGGTTCAAGTGTCGGTATTTCTAAGTCTGAAAACCAAGAGGAACTCCGTCAAGCTTTGGAACTTGCCTTCCAATATGACAGCCGTGTCTTGGTAGAGCAAGGGGTGAATGCTCGTGAAATTGAGGTTGGTCTCTTGGGCAACTACGAAGTGAAGAGCACGCTTCCTGGTGAAGTGGTCAAGGATGTTGCCTTTTATGACTACGATGCCAAATATATCGATAACAAGATTACCATGGACATCCCAGCCAAGATTAGTGATGATGTAGTAGCTGTCATGCGTCATAATGCAGAAACAGCCTTCCGTGCAATCGGTGGCCTCGGTCTGTCTCGTTGTGATTTCTTCTATACAGATAAGGGCGAGATTTTCCTAAACGAGCTTAATACCATGCCAGGTTTTACCCAGTGGTCTATGTATCCACTACTTTGGGACAATATGGGAATCAGCTACCCAGAACTAATCGAGCGTTTGGTTGACCTTGCTAAGCAAAGTTTTGACAAGCGCGAAGCGCATTTGCTATAAAATGAAAGAGAGGGTAGAAGCCGGAACTATCACTGCAAGGTGAGTCGAGTTCTCGGACTTCAACCCTTTTTAAAGGAGTAGAAATGAAATTAACAATCCATGAAGTTGCCCAAGCTGTTGGAGCTAAAAATGATGTTAGTCTTTTTGCGGATGCCCAGTTAGAAAAAGCTGAGTTTGACAGTCGTTTGATTGGGACGGGAGATTTGTTTGTGCCACTCAAAGGTGCGCGCGATGGTCATGACTTTATCGAAACAGCTTTTGAAAATGGTGCAGCAGTAACCTTGTCTGAGAAAGAGGTTGCAAATCATCCCTACATTCTAGTAGACGACGTGTTGACTGCCTTTCAAGCCCTCGCAGCCTACTATCTTGAGAAAACGGCTGTTGATGTCTTTGCTGTTACGGGTTCAAATGGCAAGACGACGACCAAGGATATGTTGGCGCATTTACTGTCAACAACCTACAAGACCTACAAAACTCAGGGCAATTACAATAACGAGATTGGTCTTCCCTACACAGTTCTCCACATGCCTGAAGGGACAGAAAAGTTGGTCTTGGAGATGGGGCAGGATCACTTGGGAGATATTCATCTCTTGTCTGAATTGGCTCATCCAAAAACAGCCATCGTGACCTTGGTTGGAGAAGCTCATTTGGCCTTTTTCAAAGACCGTTCGGAAATCGCCAAAGGAAAAATGCAGATTGCAGATGGCATGGCTCCGGGTTCTGTTCTCTTAGCACCAGTCGATCCGATTGTCAAGGACTACTTGCCTACAGATAAAAAAGTGGTCCGTTTTGGGCAAGGAGCTGAGTTAGAAATCACAGACTTGGTTGAGCGCAAGGATAGTCTGACCTTTAAGGCTAATTTTTTGGAACAAGCCCTCGATTTGCCAGTGACAGGTAAGTACAATGCCACCAATGCTATGATTGCTGCTTATGTGGCTCTACAAGAAGGAGTTTCAGAGGAGCAAATTCGTCAGGCCTTTCAGAACCTAGAATTGACGCGTAACCGTACTGAGTGGAAGAAGGCAGCCAATGGGGCAGATATTCTGTCTGACGTATACAATGCCAATCCAACTGCTATGAAGTTGATTTTGGAGACATTCTCTGCCATTCCAGCTAATGAAGGGGGCAAGAAAATCGCTGTCTTAGCAGACATGAAGGAACTTGGTGACCAGTCTGTTCAGCTCCATAACCAGATGATTTTAAGCCTATCGCCAGATGTGCTGGATACCGTTATTTTCTACGGAGAAGATATTGCGGAATTAAGCCAATTGGCTAGTCAAATGTTCCCAATCGGCCACGTTTATTACTTCAAAAAAACAGCTGACGAGGACCAATTTGAAGACCTAGTCAAGCAGGTTAAGGAAAGCCTCGGTGCCAATGACCAAATTTTGCTCAAAGGCTCGAACTCCATGAATCTAGCCAAGTTGGTAGAAAGTTTAGAAAATGAATGCAAGTGATTTTGCCAAGTATCTGCAAAGAATGCTAGCCATTACGGATACTGGATTAACCTTTACAAAAGATCCTTTCGACCGCGAGCGTTACGAGGACTTGCGAAGCCTGTTATCAGAAATGTTGAATCAGGTATCAGACCTCGATGCAGAAGAAGTGGCAGAAGTCTTGAAACCAACGTCCGCTTATGCAACTCCTCTGATGGACGTCCGTGCTTGGATTGTTGAGGATGAAAAAGTCTGTTTAGTTAGAGGAAAAGGAGAGGATAGTTGGGCTTTGCCAGGTGGATTTGGTGAAGTCGGCTACTCTCCAACCGAAAATATTCTTAAAGAAATTGAAGAAGAAACCGGTTTTACAGCAAAAGCTGAAAGATTACTTGCCGTTTTTGATACCAATCGTGTCCAACTACAGAGCAAACAATATGCAAAGTTTGTCTTTGAATGTAAGCTTCTTGATGGACAATTTCAAGAAAATCAAGAAATTGCGGACCTTCAATTTTTTGCCATTGACCAATTGCCAGTCTTATCTGAAAAACGTATCACCAAGGAGCAAATGGAGATTCTTTGGCTGGTTTATAAAGAACAAAGAGACCAATATCTTGACTGAGAAGATTATTATCGTATTTCTGAATTCATTTTTTTCTATTGGCATGGTATAATATGTGAGAAGATTTTGAAATAATGAGGAATATTAAATGAATTTATGGGATATTTTCTTTACGACGAAAGCCACAGAACCACCCCAATTTGATCTTGTCTGGTATGTAAGTTTATTTACTTTATTAGCTTTGACCTTCTATGCTTCTTATCGCTATTACGATAAAAAAGTCTATCAACGTTTTTTCCAAATTTTACAAGCTGTCCAGTTGATTCTTCTCTATAGTTGGTACTGGGGAAATCACATGCCGCTGTCAGAAAGTTTACCATTTTATCATTGTCGTATGGCGATGTTTGTAGTGCTATTACTTCCTGGTAAGTCAATGTATAAGCAATATTTTTCTCTACTTGGAATCTTTGGAACGCTTGCGGCTTTTGTGTATCCAGTACCCGATGCCTATCCTTTTCCCCACATAGCCATCCTGTCTTTCATTTTTGGTCACCTAGCTCTTCTAGGAAATTCTTTGGTTTATTTAATTAGACACTATGACCCTCGATTATTGGATGTTAAGCGGATTGTTTTATTAACCTTCTCACTTAATGCTCTAATTTTTGTGGTTAATTTAGTGACTGGAGGAGATTATGGGTTCTTGACAAAGCCACCATTGGTTGGTGATCATGGCTTGGTGGCTAATTATCTGATTGTGTCGCTGGTATTAGCTACAGCTATTAGTTTGACCAAGAAAGTATTAGAAGTTTTTTTAGAGCAGAAAGCAGAAAAAATGCTTGTGAAGAAAGCTTAAGTATAAGCTTTCTTTTTTTGTAAAAAACGATACTTTTTTAAAGTAAGGCTGTTAAGATAAAAAAATAGAAATAAAAAGTGAAAAATGACTAGGAAATTTATCAAAATCTAAGCACAATAAGATTTTTTGTGTTATAATATTCTTTGAATAGCTATGCCTAAACATAGTTATTAAATAGAAGTGAGAAACTTGGAAGACAGAGAGGATGCGATGTAATGACTAGAGATGGTTTTTTTACAGGCTTAGATATCGGAACTAGCTCGATTAAAGTGCTAGTAGCTGAGCATAGAGATGGCGAAGTAAATGTAATTGGTGTTAGTAATGCCAAAAGTAAAGGTGTAAAAGACGGAATTATTGTTGATATTGAAGCAGCTGCTTCAGCGATCAAATCCGCAATTACACAAGCAGAAGAGAAAGCTGGTATTTCTATTAAGTCTGTTAACGTTGGCCTTCCAGCAAACCTCTTGCAGGTTGAACCAACACAAGGAATGATTCCTGTCACTTCAGATACCAAAGAAATCACAGACCAAGATGTTGAAAATGTTGTCAAATCAGCTTTGACAAAGAGCATGACTCCTGACCGTGAAGTGATTACATTTATTCCAGAAGAATTCATCGTGGATGGTTTCCAAGGAATTCGTGACCCTCGTGGTATGATGGGTGTCCGTTTGGAAATGCGTGGTCTGCTTTACACAGGTCCTCGTACGATTCTACACAATCTTCGCAAGACAGTTGAGCGTGTAGGTATTCAGGTTGATAATGTGATTATTTCACCTTTGGCGATTGTAAACTCCGTTCTCAATGAAGGTGAACGTGAATTTGGTGCGACTGTCATTGACATGGGTGGAGGTCAGACTACTGTAGCGACTATCCGCAATCAAGAATTGCAATTTACCAACATCTACCAAGAAGGTGGAGATTACGTTACAAAAGACATCTCTAAAGTCTTGAAAACATCTCAAAAGATTGCGGAAAGTTTGAAACTGAACTATGGTGAAGCTTATGTTCCGCTAGCAAGTAACGAAACTTTCCAAGTTGAAGTAATTGGCGAAGTAGAGCCTGTTGAAGTGACAGAGAGCTACTTAGCAGAAATTATCTCAGCACGCATCAAACATATCTTTGACCAAATCAAACAAGAGTTGGAAAGAAGACACTTGTTGGATTTGCCAGGAGGTATCGTCCTTATCGGTGGAAATGCAATTTTGCCGGGAATTGTTGAATTGGCCCAAGAAGTATTTGGTGTTCGCGTAAAACTCTATGTACCAAATCAAGTTGGAATTCGCAACCCTGCATTTGCTCATGTGATTAGTTTGTCTGAGTTTGCTGGTAAATTGACTGAAGTCAATCTTCTTGCTCAAAAAGCGGTTAAAGGAGATGAATTCCTTCGTCAAAAACCAATCAATTTTGGCATTCCAAATCAACGTTTGAATCCAGTAGCGCAACCAAGTCCAGCACAAGCAGCTCCAGCTGAAATTGTGACGGAAGCTCCAGTTGCTCCTAAGGAAGAATTCCAAGCAAGTTCTCAAAGTAAACCGAAGCTAACAGAACGTTTCCGTGGTTTGATCGGAAGCATGTTTGATGAATAAAAGAGGATAAGAAATTATGACATTTTCATTTGATACAGCAGCAGCTCAAGGCGCAGTTATTAAGGTAATTGGTGTCGGTGGTGGTGGTGGTAACGCCATTAATCGCATGGTTGACGAAGGTGTTGCTGGTGTAGAATTTATCGCAGCCAACACTGATGTACAAGCCCTTAGCAGTACGAAAGCAGAAACAGTTATCCAACTTGGTCCTAAATTGACTCGTGGTTTGGGTGCTGGAGGTCGTCCAGAAGTTGGACGTAAAGCTGCAGAAGAAAGTGAAGAAGCTTTGACGGAAGCTATCACTGGAGCAGACATGGTCTTTATCACTGCAGGTATGGGTGGTGGATCTGGTACAGGTGCAGCCCCTGTTATTGCACGTATCGCTAAAGATCTTGGTGCTCTTACAGTTGGTGTTGTGACACGTCCTTTCGGATTTGAAGGAAGCAAACGTGGCCAGTACGCTGTAGAAGGAATCAACGAACTTCGCGAGCATGTTGATACTTTGTTGATTATCTCTAACAACAACTTGCTTGAAATCGTTGATAAGAAAACGCCACTTCTTGAAGCTCTTAGCGAAGCAGATAACGTTCTTCGCCAAGGTGTTCAAGGGATTACTGACTTGATCACGAACCCAGGATTGATTAACCTTGACTTTGCTGACGTGAAAACTGTAATGGCTAACAAAGGGAATGCCCTTATGGGTATCGGTATCGGTAGTGGTGAAGAACGCGTTGTTGAAGCGGCTCGTAAAGCAATTTACTCTCCACTTCTTGAAACAACAATCGATGGTGCAGAGGATGTCATCGTCAACGTTACTGGTGGTCTTGATTTGACCTTGATTGAAGCAGAAGAAGCTTCAGAAATCGTCAACCAAGCAGCTGGCCAAGGTGTAAACATCTGGCTTGGAACATCAATTGACGAAAGCATGAAGGATGAAATCCGTGTTACAGTTGTAGCGACAGGTGTTCGTCAAGAGCGCGTGGAAAAAGTAGTTGGAGCTCGTAACAACCAACCAGTTGGACGTCCATCAACTAAAGCTCCTCAAGCACACACATTTGACCGTCAATTCGACTTGGAAGAGACAGCAGAATTGCCTAAATCAAGCCCACGTCGTTTTGAAACTAACCAAGCCTCTGCTTTTGGAGACTGGGATTTGCGTCGTGAGTCTATTGTTCGCCAAACAGATCCAGTTGTTTCACCGGTAGAACGCTTCGAAACACCAGTTTCACAAGATGAAGATGAATTGGATACACCTCCATTCTTCAAAAATCGTTAATCAATGAATTTGAAAAAAAATACTGAATTAGTTTTTCAGCAAATAGCTGATGCTAGTCAAGAAGCCAACCGTGCTCTAGATGCTGTTTCAGTAATCGCAGTGACAAAGTATGTAGATGTACAAACAGCGGAAGCCTTGCTTCCGCTTGGTGTCCGTCATATAGGTGAAAATCGAGTCGATAAATTTTTAGAAAAATATCAGGCCTTGAAAGATTACCCAGTTACTTGGCATTTAATAGGAACACTACAGAGACGGAAAGTGAAAGAAGTAATCCCATATGTGGATTACTTTCATGCTTTAGACTCCCTAAAGTTAGCCCAGGAAATTCAAAAGAGAACAGATCATGTTATCAAGTGTTTCTTGCAGGTCAATATTTCTGGGGAAGAAAGCAAGCATGGGTTTTCAAAAGAAGAATTGCTAGAACTTTTGCCAGAATTGGCTAAGTTAGATCAGATTGAGTATGTTGGTTTAATGACCATGGCTCCTTTTGAGGCAGACAGTGATGAATTGAAAGAAATTTTCAAGGATACGCAGGCTCTGCAAGCAGAAATTAGAGAAAAACAAATCCCTAATATGCCGATGACAGAGCTAAGCATGGGAATGAGTCGTGATTTTAAAGAAGCGATTCAGTTCGGCTCAACCTTTGTTCGAATCGGTACAGCATTTTTTAAATAGGAGAGAGCTATGTCTTTAAAAGATAGATTCGATAAATTTATAGATTATTTTACAGAAGACGGAGAAGAAACGACTAACTACCAGACTCAACAAGAGGAAACAGTTAGCCCAGCCATCTCATCTTCTAAAGAATTACCAGCACCTGCTCAGTCAGGATCAGCAAAAGATGCAAATATTACTCGTCTACATGCGCGACAGCAAGAATTGGCAATGCAAAGCCATCGTTCAGATGAGAAAGTGACAATCGACGTTCGCTATCCAAGAAAATATGAAGATGCAACTGAAATTGTAGATTTGTTGGCTGGCAATGAAAGTATTTTGATTGACTTCCAATACATGACAGAGGTACAAGCCCGTCGTTGCCTTGATTACTTGGACGGAGCCCGTCATGTCTTAGCTGGGAATATGAAAAAAGTTGCGAGTACGATGTATCTATTGACGCCTGTCAACGTTGTCGTGAATATTGAAGATATCAAACTTCCAGATGAATCACAAAGCGCTGAGTTTGGTTTTGATATTAAACGAAATAGAGCAAGATAATGATTTTCTTAATCCGTTTAATCCAAAATGCGGTTAGCATTTATTCCATCATTCTCGTTGCATTTGCTCTTCTTTCATGGTTTCCAAATGCCTATGAAAGCCAACTAGGTCGCTTAGTTATCAGACTTGCTCGCCCAGTTATTGAGCCACTTCGTAAACTCAATCTACAATTTGCTGGTCTTGACTTTACGGTTTGGGCAGCGCTGATTCTGATTCAGTTTGTTGGAAATCTCTTAACACGACTAGTCTTATTACTATGACAGCAAATCGAGCCATTTATCAGCATTTTTCCCAAGATGATATTCCCTTTATTGATAAGGGTTTAGAGTGGTTCAAGCGGGTAGAAGATACATATGCGCCGGTACTTACTCCTTTTATCAATCCCCATCAGGAACAGATCTTGAGGGTGCTAGCTGGGACATATGGACTGGGTTGCCAAAGTAGTGGTGATGTTCTTCCGACAGAGTCGGTTCGTGTTCTTCTCTATCCCGATTACTTTGAACCGGAGATATCAGACTTTGAAATGGCCTTGTTGGAAATTTGCTATCCGAGTAAGTTTGAGCAACTGAGTCATGGAAAAATATTGGGAACAATCATCAACCAACTAGGAATTGACCGTAAATTATTTGGTGATATCTTGGTAGATGAAAAGAGAGCACAGATTTTTGTCAATCGTGATTTCATTCCTCTTTTTCAGGATGGAATAAGAAAGATTGGCAGACTTCCTGTATCGCTGGAGGAACGTCCTTTTACCGATAGGATTTTGTCTAAAATTGATTATAGAGAACGAGAAATTTTAGTTTCGAGTTTTCGATTGGATGCCCTCTTATCAAGTGCCTTGAAATTATCTAGAAACCAAGCTAGTCAACTGATAGAGAAAAAATCTGTCCAGGTAAACTATCATCTGGTTGAAAAAAGTGATTACCAGGTCGCAGTTGGAGATTTGATCAGTGTGAGAAAGTTTGGTCGTTTGAAAGTTGTCAAAGACAATGGTCAGACCAAAAAGGATAAGAAAAAACTAACAGTCCGGCTACTTTTAAGCAAGTGAGAAAAAATATGTCGATTACACCACAAGAAATAAGTGATAAAGCTTTCTCAAGAACATTCAGAGGCTACAATCAGGAAGAAGTTGACCTCTTTCTAGATAAGATTTACTTTGAATTAGAGGAGATGATTCGATACAAAGATGAAACTGAACTCTATATCAAAAAACTAGAAGAACGTCTTTCCTATTATACGAATGATATTCCTAAGAGAACAGTAACAAGCGAGCAAGAACCAGAAGCAATTAATGATTCTATTTTTTATTAAGTAAGTGAGGAAAAGTATGCCAATTACATCGTTAGAAATTAAAGATAAAACCTTTGGTACAAGATTTAGAGGTTTTGACCCAGAAGAAGTAGATGAATTTCTGGATATCGTTGTTCGTGACTACGAAGACTTGGTTCGTAGCAATCACGATAAAGAGACACACATCAAGAGTTTGGAAGAACGTTTGTCTTACTTTGATGAGATGAAGGATTCCTTGAGTCAGTCAGTTTTGATTGCTCAAGATACTGCAGAGCGTGTTAAACAAGCTGCTCAAGAACGTTCAAACAATATTATTCAACAAGCTGAACAAGATGCTCAGCGTTTGCTTGAAGAAGCGAAATACAAGGCAAATGAAATTCTCCGTCAGGCTACAGATAATGCGAAGAGAGTGGCTGTTGAGACAGAAGAGTTGAAGAACAAGAGCCGTGTATTCCATCAACGCCTCAAGTCTACGATTGAAAGTCAGTTAGCAATTGTTGAGTCATCTGATTGGGAAGATATTCTTCGCCCAACAGCTACTTACCTTCAGACAAGTGATGAAGCCTTTAAAGAAGTGGTGGGTGAAGTTCTTGGTGAAACTGTATCTTTACAACCAGAGGAAGAACCTATTGATATGACTCGTCAATTCACACCAGAAGAGGTTGCTGAATTGCAAGCTCGTATCGAGGCTGGCAACAAAGAATTAGCTGAGTTTGAAGCTCAACAAAATCAACAGACAGAAGAAAGTGACCAGCATGAAGAGTCAGTTGAAGTAGAAGCTACTGCAACAACTGAGGACGATGCAAACAAAGAATCTGTTCTTATCCTATAAAAAAATGTGAGAACAAGATCCAACCAACTATATTTTCAGCGAGCGGGAGATGGTGAGAGTCCTGCAATCCCTAGTGGTTAGATTATCCTCTCAAGCAATCCAGTCTGAAAACAGTAAGACTAGACGTCCCCCACGTTACGGGAAAAGAGGAAAAGAGACCCTGTCTTTTTTCGAACAAAGGTGGTACCACGATTTTCGTCCTTTTTGCGAATCGTGGTTTTTATTTTGTCATTTTAAATTAAAGGAGTAACAATGAAACTTAAAGAAACCCTCAATCTAGGGAAAACAGACTTTCCTATGCGTGCTGGTCTTCCAACCAAAGAACCAGTTTGGCAAAAAGAATGGGAAGAAGCAAAACTTTACCAACGTCGTCAAGAATTGAACCAAGGGAAACCACATTTCACCTTGCATGATGGACCTCCGTATGCAAACGGAAATATCCACGTTGGACATGCCATGAACAAGATTTCTAAAGATATTATTGTTCGTTCGAAATCTATGTCTGGATTTTACGCCCCTTATATTCCAGGTTGGGATACACATGGATTGCCAATCGAGCAAGTCTTGGCAAAACAAGGCGTTAAACGCAAAGAAATGGACTTGGTTGAGTACTTGAAGCTTTGCCGTGAGTATGCTCTTTCTCAAGTTGATAAACAACGCGAAGACTTTAAACGTTTGGGTGTTTCTGGTGACTGGGAAAATCCTTATGTGACTTTGACTCCAGACTATGAAGCGGCTCAAATCCGTGTCTTTGGTGAAATGGCTAAAAAAGGTTATATCTACCGCGGTGCCAAGCCAGTTTACTGGTCATGGTCATCTGAGTCAGCCCTTGCAGAAGCGGAAATTGAATACCATGATTTGCTTTCAACTTCCCTTTACTATGCTAACCGCGTCAAAGACGGAAAAGGTGTGCTTGATACAGATACTTACATCGTCGTATGGACCACTACGCCATTTACCATCACAGCTTCTCGTGGTTTGACAGTTGGAGCAGATATTGATTATGTATTGGTACAACCAGCTGGTGAATCTCGTAAGTTTGTAGTTGCTGCAGAATTGTTGAATAGTTTGTCTGAGAAATTTGGTTGGGCGGATGTTCAAGTCTTGGCGACCTACCGTGGTCAAGAATTGAACCACATTGTGACAGTCCACCCATGGGATACAGCTGTAGATGAGTTGGTGATCCTTGGTGACCACGTTACGACTGACTCTGGTACAGGTATTGTCCATACAGCCCCTGGTTTTGGTGAGGACGACTACAATGTCGGTGTTGCCAACGGCCTTGAAGTTGCTGTAACAGTTAACGAACGCGGTATTATGATGGAAAATGCTGGTCCTGAATTTGCGGGTCAGTTCTATGACAAGGTTGTGCCGACTGTTATCGAAAAACTGGGCGATTTGCTCCTTGCTCAAGAAGAAATCTCTCACTCATACCCATTTGACTGGCGTACGAAAAAACCAATCATCTGGCGTGCTGTTCCACAATGGTTTGCCTCTGTATCTAAATTCCGCCAAGAAATCTTGGACGAAATTGAAAAAGTGAAGTTCCACTCAGAATGGGGTAAAGTGCGTCTTTACAACATGATTCGTGACCGTGGTGACTGGGTAATCTCTCGTCAACGTACTTGGGGTGTTCCGCTTCCAATCTTCTACGCAGAAGATGGTACAGCTATCATGACAGCTGAAACGATCGAGCACGTGGCTCAACTATTTGAGGAACACGGATCTATCATCTGGTGGGAACGTGATGCTAAGAACCTCTTGCCAGAAGGATTTACTCATCCAGGTTCACCAAATGGCGAGTTCAAGAAAGAAACAGATATCATGGACGTATGGTTTGACTCAGGTTCATCATGGAATGGAGTAGTGGTCAACCGTCCAGAACTCAAATATCCAGCAGATCTTTACCTTGAAGGTTCTGACCAGTACCGTGGTTGGTTCAACTCATCACTTATCACATCTGTTGCTAACCATGGCGTTGCTCCTTACAAACAAATCTTGTCACAAGGTTTTGCCCTTGATGGTAAAGGTGAGAAGATGTCTAAATCTCTTGGGAATACCATTGCTCCAAGTGATGTTGAAAAACAATTTGGTGCGGAAATCTTGCGTCTCTGGGTAACAAGTGTTGACTCAAGCAACGACGTGCGTATCTCTATGGATATCTTGAGCCAAGTCTCTGAAACTTACCGTAAGATCCGTAACACTCTTCGCTTCTTGATTGCCAATACATCTGACTTTAACCCAGCTCAAGACGCAGTAGCTTACGATGAGCTTCGTTCCGTTGATAAGTACATGACTATGCGCTTTAACCAGCTTGTGAAGACTATTCGTGATGCTTACGCTGACTTTGAATTCTTGACAATCTACAAGGCCTTGGTGAACTTTATCAACGTTGACTTGTCAGCCTTCTACCTTGACTTCGCTAAAGACGTTGTCTATATCGAAGGTGCCAAATCACTCGAACGTCGTCAAATGCAGACAGTCTTCTATGACGTACTTGTTAAAATCACCAAACTCTTGACACCAATCCTTCCTCACACAGCAGAGGAAATCTGGTCATATCTTGAGTTTGAAGCTGAAGACTTTGTTCAGTTATCAGAATTACCAGAAGCGGAGACATTTGCAAATCAAGAAGAAATCTTAGATACCTGGGCAGCCTTCATGGATTTCCGTGGACAAGCTCAAAAAGCCTTGGAAGAAGCGCGTAATGCCAAAGTTATCGGGAAATCACTCGAAGCACACTTGACAGTTTATCCAAACGAAGTGGTGAAAACTCTTCTTGGAGCAGTGGATAGCAATGTAGCTCAACTTTTGATCGTGTCAGAATTGACCATCGCTGAAGGTACAGCTCCAGAAGGCGCAGTTAGCTTTGAGGATGTTGCCTTTACAGTTGAACGCGCTGCAGGTGAAGTTTGTGACCGTTGCCGTCGTATCGACCCAACAACAGCAGAACGCAGCTACTATGCAGTCATCTGTGATCACTGTGCAAGCATCGTAGAAGAAAACTTTGCAGATGCAGTTGCAGAAGGATTTGAAGCCAAATAATCAGATTAGAAATATGTCTTCTCATAGTTTAAGGTGAGAGTAAAGGTAAAAGAGAGAAAGTCATTTCTCTCTTTTTTTGCTGGTAAAAGCTTAGGACAAAGATGTAGAAATTCAACATTTTTAAGGAAAGTTTTAAGTTGATTTTTTGAGATTTTTTAAAAAGAGGAGTCGTTTTTCGGTACTTTTAAAAAGCATGTGTTGCTTCTAAAAATCGCGACAAATAATTTGAATAATCAAGTGAAATCAGGTAGAATAGAAAGGATTGAATAATATATTGAAAAGGAAATCTTTAGAATGACACATCAGTTTTATGGAGAAAAACGACAGCGCTTTTCTTTCCGGAAGTTGTCCGTTGGGCTCGTTTCGGCGACTATTGGAAGCTTCTTTTTGAGTGGGCAAATAACTGGGGACTTGACTTCTGTAAAGGCAGCAGAAATTCAAAGTCAGCAGTCTGCTCATGTCAAATACTACTACGTAGTGGAGTCTGAATTGACGGAGGCAGAGAAGAGTGCCTTGATCAGGGAGATTCCAAAGCATGTTGAGGATGCTTCAGAGACCTATTACTTAGTTTATCGTCCGACTACTCAAGGGGATTCATCTGGAGTATTACCTAAAACAGGTCATTCCGGTCTTTGGGAATCAACTTTTACAGCGATGGGTCTTGCATTACTAGTGCTTGTAGTTGTTAGAGGCAGAAATGGGAAGAGGTATTTATCTTCGATCTTGTTGGTAACTGGAATGGGATCCATACTGCTATCTCCAACAGTCTTAGCAGTGACGAATATCGAACTTGCGGCATATAATCAAAGTCTTAACTTGGGTCTTGGAGATGCACTTCCAGCGCCATTGAAAATTGACGGTTACGACTATATCGGTTATCTAAAGAATGAAGAACAAAATGATAGTCATTTAGCTCATTCTGCTCTGAAGGAAAATCCGACACTTGACTGGGAGAAAGAGAAGGGAAGTGAACTTAAACCGAGTGAAACAAATCTTGATATGAAAGAGATTGTTTCAGATAAGGGGGATGCTTTAACTGAGGAAGAAAGAGAAGCTATAGCTGCTAAGGAGAGAGGGTCTGCTCGTCTAAGCCCCGTTTATGACTTGCCAGAACTAAAAATTAGCGAGCAGGAGTCAGTTCAAGAACTTCCTTATCAGACAAAATACCAATATACCGATGAATTGGCTCAAGGGCAATCAAAAGTTATACAATCAGGTGTTCGAGGTCAACGTATAGTAGTGACTCGTCATTTACGTAAGGATCAAGAAATCGTGAAAAGCGAAATGATTTCTGATCAAGTGACGCTTGAACCTATTTCTGAAATTATTTTAGTTGGAACAGCTCCAACTAACTCGATACCAAAAGAAACTCCAGTTCACGAAGTTCCAGAATTGACAGAATATGGGACAACTCCAGAAACAGCACCAGTTCACGAAGTTCCAGAATTAGCAGAGTATGGCACAACTCCTGAGATAGCGCCAGTTCACGAAGTTCCAGAACTGACGGAATACGGTACAACTCCTGAAACAGCACCAATTCACGAAGTTCCAGAATTGGCAGAGTATGGCACCAGTTCTAATACAGCTCCAGTTCAAGAGATTCCAGAACTGACAGAATATGGGACAACTCCTGAAACAGCGCCAGTTCAAGAGATTCCAGAACTGGCAGAATATGGCACCAGTTCTGATACACCTCCAGTTCAAGAGATTCCAGAACTGACGGAATATGGGACAAATCCTGATACAGCTCCTATTCATGAGAATTCTGAGTTAGAATTGACTACAAATGATGAGGTTAGAATAGAAAAGATTGGTTTTTCTATTGACGAGCAATATACAGATGAGATTCCAGAAGGAAGTCGTCAAATCGTATCTCCAGGAGTCCAAGGTGAACGCACGATTAAGACTCGTGTCTACAGCTCTAACGGTCAAGTGGTTGATCGTCAAGAACTTTTGAATGAAGAAACCTTGGCTCCAGTAACACAAATTGTCAAAGTCGGCACAGCTAAGCCAACTATGGTACCAAGCGATGCGCCAAAAGCAGACGCTTTGCCAGAGTATCCACTAACTTATACCGACGAAACTCGGGTTGAGAAAATTAACTTTAGCATTCGTGAAGAAGAAACCGATGAGCTTGTTCGAGATGCTCGTCAAATCGCAACTCCGGGAGTCCAAGGTGAACGTACCATCAAGACTCGTGTCTACAGTTCCAATGGTCAGGAAATCGACCGTCAAGAACTTTCGAATGAAGAAATCTTGGTTCCAGTAACGCAAATCGTCAAAGTCGGCACAGCTAAGCCAAATATGGTACCAAGTGATGCACCGAAAGCAGATGCTCTGCCAGAATATTCACTGACTTATACAGATGAAACGCGCGTAGAAAAAATCAACTTTAGCATTCGTGAAGAAGAAACGGATGAGCTTGTTCGAGATGCTCGTCAAATCGCAACTCCGGGAGTCCAAGGTGAACGCACGATTACGACTCGTGTCTACAGTTCCAATGGTCAGGAAATCGACCGTCAAGAACTTTCGAATGAAGAAACCTTGGCTCCGGTAACGCAAATCGTCAAAGTCGGAACAGCTAAGCCAACCATGGTACCGAGCGAAGCGCCAAAAGCAGACGCTCTGCCAGAGTATCCGCTAACTTACACTGACGAAATTCGCGTTGAGAAGATTAACTTCACTATTCGTGAAGAAGAAACGGATGAGCTAGTTCAAGATGCTCGTCAGATTACAACTCCAGGTGTCCAAGGTGAGCGGACCATCAAGACTCGTGTTTACAGTTCCAATGGTCAAGTTGTTGATCGTCAAGAATTGTCTAATGAGGAAACCCTAGCTCCAGTAACGCAAATTGTCAAAGTCGGGACGGCTAAACCAAGCATGGTGCCAAATGAAGCACCAAAAGCAGATATTCTGGCAGAATATCCGTTGACTTATACTGACGAAATTCGTGTAGAGAAAATAGCCTTCAACATCGAGGAGCAACATACGGACGAATTGGTTCGAGATTCCCGCCAAATCACAACTCCAGGAGTTGAGGGTGAGCGCACGATTAAGACCCGTGTCTACAGTTCTAACGGTCAGGAAATCGACCGCCAAGAACTTTCGAATGAAGAAACCTTGGCTCCTGTAACACAAATTGTCAAAGTCGGCACAGCTAAGCCAAACATGATACCAAGCGATGCGCCAAAAGCAGACGCTCTGCCAGAATATCCGTTGACTTATACTGACGAAACGCGCGTAGAGAAAATAGCCTTCAACATCGAGGAGCAATATACGGATGAGCTAGTTCAAGATGCCCGTCAAATCACAACTCCAGGTGTTGAGGGTGAGCGCACGATTAAGACTCGAGTCTACAGTTCTAACGGCCAAGTTGTCGACCGCCAAGAGTTGTCTAACGAGGAAACTCTAGCTCCTGTAACTCAAATTGTCAAAGTCGGCACAGCTAAACCAAGTATGGTACCGAACGAAGCACCAAAAGCAGACGCTCTGCCAGAGTATCCGTTGACTTACACCGATGAAACTCGTGTAGAGAAAATAGCCTTCAACATTCGTGAAGAAGAAACGGATGAATTGGTTCGAGATACCCGCCAAATCACAACTCCAGGAGTCCAAGGTGAGCGTACGATTAAGACTCGTGTTTACAGCTCTAACGGTCAGGAAATCGATCGTCAAGAGTTATCTAATGAAGAAACCATGGCTCCCGTAACTCAAATCGTCAAAGTCGGAACAGCTAAGCCAACCATGGTACCAAATGATGCACCGAAAGCAGACGCTTTACCAGAGTATCCGCTGACTTATACCGACGAAATTCGTGTTGAGAAAATAGCCTTCAACATCGAGGAGCAACATACAGACGAATTGGTTCAAGATGCTCGTCAGATTGCAACTCCAGGTGTCCAAGGTGAGCGGACCATCAAGACTCGCGTCTACAGTTTTAATGGCCAAGTGGTTGACCGTCAAAAATTGTCTAATGAGGAAACCCTAGCTCCTGTAACGCAAATCGTCAAAGTCGGCACAGCTAAACCGCACATGGTACCGAACGATGCGCCAAAAGTAGAAACTTTAGAAGAATTCGATTTAATTCCACTGCATAATCTCTTGGCAGAAGCGAATAAGATTAAAGCTCAGGCCCGTTATTTCAACGATAGTCAAAGTCATCAAGCTAACTATGATGTTGCTTTGACGGCAGGCCAAGCGATTCTGAGCCAATCCCAAGCCAGCCAAGCAGAAGTCAACCAACTGGTGGAACAAATCAATCAAGCCAAGGCGCAATTAAGTGGTCTTGAAGTTGTTAAAACAGCTCTTCAGACTGAGTACGATTTAAATCCAACGGTTAAAACCTTGGTTAAATATAAGAATGCGGATTCAGATAAGCAGACAGCTTATACTGACGAATTGACCAAGGCAGAGGGAGTTTTGAACGATCAAACAGCAACACAAGTGCAAGTCAACCAAGCTCTTGTTAGCCTGACAGCAGCCAAAGAAGCTCTAAATGGAGTGCCTAAAGTCAAGCCGACTGTTTCCATTCTAAGTCTGACTGAGAATGCTGATGATAAGTCGGTGACGGTCCAATATAGATTGGAAGACCAGACCCAGTCCTTCCGTTCAGCGACTGCAGAATTGTACCAGGGAGACCAGCTGATTCGCACTCTTCCGATTACCAACTTTGCTGGCAGTTTGAAAATTGGCGACCTAGACTACTACACAGGCTACACTTTGAAAACCAAGTTGACTTATGAACTGGATAATGGCAGCTTTACTGAGTTTGAAACAGACAGTCGTAACTTTGAGTTAGAATACAAGAAGATTGCCTTCCGTGATATTGATTCCGTTGAGTTTTATCATAAAGAAAACGACCAATACAAGCGCTTTGTATCGATGAGCTCCATGCCTACGGATCTGTCTACCTACTTCGTTAAGATCAAATCAAGCGAATCCAAGGAAATTCTCCTACCAGTTCATAGCATTTCTGAAGCAGAGAAAGATGGCAAGGCCGTCTATAAGCTTAATGTAACCCTTCCTGAACTCGTCCAAGAAAGTGAGACGGGCTATAAGTCTGGGCACGATTTCTATATCAGTAAGGCAGTCCCAAGTCAGCAAAATGTCTACACTAGCTTTGCTGGATTGGTAGACGCTATGAAGCGAAATATGGCAGGAAATTATGTTCTGGGAGCTGATTTGGATGCGAGCGAGGTCAACCTAGCTCCTGCGGATTATGTCTACCTCAAAGGGAACTTCACCGGTAGTCTGACAGGTAGTCAAAATGGCAAGCAATATGCGATTTACAATCTAGCCAAACCTTTATTTGAAAACCTCAAGAGTGGATCTGCCATTTCCAATATCGACTTTAAAGATGTGAATATCGTGGGTACCTATGACTCAGCAGCACTTGCACGCAATGCGGAGAATGCGCGAATCACAGATGTTTCTGTTCAGGGAAGAGTATCGGTAGTAGGCAACGCTTCTAACGTAGCTGGTCTTGTAGTTAATGGAACCAATACGAAAATCACGAATAGTTCCTTTACAGGGACTATCCTATCTAATAGTCAACATATCAAAGCTTATAATGTAGGTGGTTTGGTTGCAAGCCTTAAAGGAGGAGAATCTCTTCTTAGCCAAAGTAAAGCAGATGTAACGATTATTAGTGGTGCACGATCAAATGAACAACGTATCGGTGGTTTGGTTGGACGTCTAGAAAATAATGCTCGAATCACCAAATCTTATGTTACAGGAAAACTATATAATGCAACCACTAACGGTCAAATCGGTGGAGTGATCGGCTCGAACTACTTTAATGGTTTAGTTGATAATGTGATCAGTAATGTTAGCGGTACAAATGTTTACAGTATTTCTGGGGATCAGGGCTACAAAAACGACCGCATTACGCAAGCATATAAAGTTGCCAAGAGTGAAACCTTGAAAAACGATCAGTTTGTTACTTCTACAATTACTCAAGAAGAAATGGAAGAAAAACTGACTGCTATGGACATCACGACTAGCCTAGATGACACGAATCTAAATATGCGTTTTGTCGACTATGGTGAGGTAAACAATGCTCAATTCGACCGTGGATATTCTTATGCAAATATGGAGAAGCTGCTTCCTTTCTACAATAAAGAAACCATTGTTTCGTTTGCGAACAAGATTCCGAAAGAGCATAAGTTGAACAAGGAGTACCTACTGGATGTTGTTCCGATGAAGGACCATCAAGTGGTGACAGATATCCATAGCAATAAAACTGCAATCAATCGTTTGATGCTGCACTACATGGACAATACCATTGACTACCTAGAAATATCTTATCAGGGAGATTTCGTCAACCAAGGTATTGCTGAGTATAGGATGAAGGGATTAGACCTTCTTTATACTCCAGAAGCCTTTGTATCAGATTATACTAGTATTCTAAATCAAGTGTTGCCAGAGCTGAACAAGGTCGTTCTTGATTCGCCAGCTATGCGTACAGCTCTCGGAGTAACCGCAGACACTTCTTTGGATGAACTATACTTAGACACCGCATTTACGCAGGTGAAAAGTAAGCTATCAGGTGAGCTTCGCAAAGTGCTGGCTATGGATAAGGCTATCAATACTGAAGGTGAAGTAGTTAAGGATTATCTTGTTAAGAAGATTCTTGCTGATAAAGAAGCTTTCCTATTAGGTCTGACTTACCTTAACCGTTGGTACAATATCAACTATGACAACTTTAATGTTAAGGACTTGTCGGCTTACAAGTTGGATTTCTACGGTAAGAATGACGTTTCGGTTCTTGATACAATCATTGCTTTAGGGAAATCAGGACTTGAGAATCTCAAGGCTAAGAACAACTATACAGCGTATGATAATTCGCTCTCTGAAGCAACTGGCAAGCGAGGACTCTTCAATTACCTTGAAGGCTACCGTCAGCTCTTCCTACCATACAAGACCAATAATGAATGGCTCAAGACCAATACAAAAGCCTACATCGTTGAGGCTAAGTCCGATGTAGCAGAAGCGAGACAGCTTCAGGACGCAGCCGAGGGCAAGAGCAAGTACTCTGTCGGTGTTTATGACAAGATTACTGCAGATAATTGGGAACACAAGGGCATGCTCCTGCCACTCTTGACCATGACCGAGAAAGGTGTCTATGCTATCTCTAATATGTCTACCCTCTCTATGGGAGCATATGATCGTTACCGCCTGGATGCCAATAACAGAGTGCGCACAGACGCAGAACTAGTTGAATATGTCGAAGACAGAGTGAGAAAAACAGCTGAATACCAGCGCGACCACTATGATTTCTGGTATAAGATTCTTAGTCCAGAAAGCAAGGACAAGCTCTTCCGTTCGGTTCTGGTTTATGATGGATTCTCATTGGTTGACAAGAATGGTCAAAAATACTGGGCTCCAGCTAATGATAAAAAATCTCTAGCTATGCAGGAGTTCTTCGGACCTGCCGGCAAGTGGTATCCAAGCAAGGGTTATAATGCCTATGCTACGGGTAGTGTAACTCACTTTGATGCTGCTAAATTGTTGGAAGACTATGGTAACTCAGTCTACACGCATGAGATGACCCATAACTCTGACGGTGCTATTTACTTTGAAGGATATGGTCGTCGTGAGGGACTAGGTGCGGAACTCTATGCTCGCGGACTCTTGCAGTCTTCGCCGAGTGCAGATGAACCAACTATTACGCTCAATACTCTCTTCAAGGTGGACAAGGATTCTAAGACACGTATGCATACCTATAATTTCAAGGAACGTGTTCAAAATGAAGCCGACCTGCAACACTATGTCCATGGTATGTTTGACATGATCTACACCTTGGACTATCTAGAAGGTACTTCTATGCTGAAGCAGAGCGATGCTGCCAAGTTACAGTGGTTCAGGAAGATGGAGAATTACTATATTACAGATAAGTATGGTAAGGAGACCCACGCAGGTAACCAGACGCGAAGCTTCACTGCTGAAGAAATCAAGCAGCTGAAGACCTTTGACTCCCTGATTGAAAATGATGTGATCACTCGTCGGGAGAACAAGGAAAGCGGAAAATATGGTCGAAATGGCTATCTCAGTCTCAGCCTCTTCTCACCGATTTACTCAGCCTTGAGCAATCCAAATGGAGCGCCAGGTGACGTCATGTTCCGTCGCACAGCCTATGAATTACTGGCAGCCAAAGGCTACCATGAAGGATTTGTCCCTTATGTTTCTGGTCAGTACTCTCAGGAAGCCTTTGATGAAGGGCAGAAAACGTGGGACGGATGGTCTGGAAGAGATGTCGGTCTCGTGACAGACCAGAAAGTCTTGGAAAATGTATTTAAGGGTGAATATGACTCCTGGGCAGCCTTCAAGAAGGCTATGTACAAGGAGCGAATTGATCAGCTGACCAAGTTGAAGCCAATCACCATTGAGTACGAGCTTAAAAATCCAAACAGTACCAAGAAAGTAACCATTCGTTCTTATGCAGAGATGCAGCAGTTGATGGACGCAGCCGTGGCAGAGGATGTACGCAACATTACCAATGCTACTAGCCGTGTCGAAGCTAGCTGGGTCAACCTGCTCAAGAAGAAGATTTACAACGCATATCTTCGTGAGACAGACGACTTCAGACAGTCCATCTTTGAAAGATAGATACGAAAAAAGAAGATCCAAGTGATCTTCTTTTTTAGGGGAACGGCTTGCTTACTACTAAAAACGAATGGATATACAAACCAATCTGTAGATTATTTTATATCCTTCTTAGCATGTTTAGATAGAAATTTGAAATCATTCATCATCTAGTATCCTCATTTTGAAATTTCTTTTGTTTTTCATGAAAATATGATAAAATGATAGCTGTAAAAATTTTTAAGGAGATTCAGATGAAAACAAATACACTTGCTCGCGTAAATGCGATTTTTGGTCTTATTTCAGGTATTGTCTTGCTGTTGGCTCCAGTTGTTATGTTTATGATAGCTGTCGGTGCTGCTGCGGCAACGGAGGACTCAGATGCAACAGTTGGACTATTGACGATTTTTTCAATTATTTTGTCATTGGTGAAAATTGCAATCTTGGTTTTAGGAATTGTGGCTATTGTCTATTACAAGGACGATGAACGTGTGACCCCTGCACCGTCTGTTTTGTTTATCGTAGGTGGTTCTGTTGGATTGATCCCATTCTTGGGATGGGTAGGAGGAATTCTGACAATCATTGGTGGATCCCTCTATTTTGGACTTTTGAAAAAATTCGAGATTCAAGAATAATAACTTTTTGTTAGAAATATTTTCAAATAAGAGAAGGCGGTTAGCCTTCTTTTTTTGTCATCAAGCAGGGGTAAAATTGACAGGATAAATAAGCTTTGACATTCGTGAAATCTAAAGCATTTATTTGAGACAAGGAAGTATTTTTATAGTATAATGGTGGATGTAAAATACCTATATCAAAATATAATGCTAGTTAATTTCTTGATAGAGGTTGAATAGTTGAGAGGATTTAGAATGAAAAAGTTTTTTGGAGAGAAGCAGCATCGTTTCTCCTTACGAAAATTAGCAATTGGACTTGTGTCAGCTTCGATTTCAAGCCTATTTTTTGTGTCCATTGCGAGCAGTGGAACTGTATTTGCTCAAGAAAATGTATCTGTTCACTACAAATATGTGACGGATACGGAGTTGAGTGGGCAGGAAAAAGACTTGATTGTAAAGGACATTCCGAAAATTGCTGAAGATAGTGAGAGCACCTATTATCTAGTCTACCGTATGGATGAAAAAGCACAGCTAGGTCAGTTGCCCAATACAGGCGGGCAGCATAGCCTTACTAGTGTTTTAACCGGTGGAGCCCTGGCTTCGATTGGCCTTCTTATTTTTGTTGTGTCGAAGAAGAAAGGCAAGAAGAAAGCCCTCTTGAATGTGATTTTGGTAACGGGGATGAGCAGTGGTTTGGCTTCTTCAGTTCAGGCTATTGAAAATCAACTTTTGCTCCAGTACAATCAGGAATACCAATTATCCCAAGGAGATAGTCTGCCTTTGCCACGTGCCTTATCAGGTTATACTTATCTAGGCTATATTAAGCAAGACAAAGAGATTAATCAGCAAGAAACTGCTGCTAGGGATCAGAAACTTGACTACACGGTTCAACCTCATTTCCAAGCCAACGAAGGTGGACAAAGGGCAGGAGATGAGCAGAAAGCTCCGTCTCCTACAATCCCTTCTCAAGATTCATCCGATCTAAAACCGTCTGGTCTTGTTAGTGTGGATCCTCAGGATGAAGTCTTGGCTGGTCGCGTGAATAAACCAGAACTCCTATACAAGGACCAAGAAATTGTAACCAAACTAGGCTTTTCAGAAGTGGTTCAAGAAAATTCAGAACTAACAGAGGGAACCATTCGTGTCAAACAAGAAGGTCATGCTGGGAAAAAGGTCGAACTCGTTCGCATTTTCACTGTTGAAAACCAAGAAATTGCACGTGAGATTCTGTCAACCAAGGTAGAAGAAGCCTTGCCACGTATAGTAGAGAAAGGGACTAAGAAGGCAGTAGCTGCGAGTGAAGCACCTCAGTCTGCAAGAAAAGGAGAGCCTGAGACTCAGGCTCCATTACCAGAATATACAGGCGAGCAAGCGGGAGCGGTTGTAGCCCCAGAGACAGCTGAAAAACCAGAATATACAGGCACCCAAGCTGGAGCAGTCGTTGAACCCGAGAAAGTTGCTCCATTGCCTGAGTATCAGGGAACTCAAGCAGGAGCCATCGTTGAACCGGAAAAAGTTGAGCCAGAGGTTGGGGGTGTCCAGTCAGGAGCTTTGGTGGAACCAGAAACAGCTGAGAAACCAGCCTATACAGGCGAGCAGTCTGGAGCAATCGTAGAGCCTGAACAGGTGCCACCAACACCAGAATATACAGGAACTCAAGCGGGAGCGATTGTTGACCCTGAGATAGCTGAAAAACCAGAATATACAGATACTCAATCAGGTGCGATAGTGGAACCTGAGACTCAATCTTCCTTACCAGAATATAAAGGTGAGCAAGCAGGAGCCATCGTAGAGCCGGAACAAGTCGCTCCTCTTCCAGAATATACTGGCAATACTGAGCAAGTAAAACCGGAAGCTCCGACAGAAAAACCAAAAGAAAAAGATCCAGAAAAAACACTTGAATTAAGAAATGTTTCGGATCTGGAGTTGTATAGTCAGACCAATGGTACATACAAACAACACGTTTCTTTAGATGGTGTCCCAAGTAATCCAGATACTTACTTTGTCAAGGTTAAATCCTCGTCATTTAAAGATGTCTATCTACCAGTCGCTTCAATAACGGCTGAAACGAAAGATGGTCAGCCAGTTTATAAAATCACAGCCAAGGCTGAAAAACTCCAGCAAGAGCTAGAAAATAAATATGTTGATAATTTCACCTTCTACCTAGCTAAGAAGGCTAGAGAGGAAACAACAACCTTTACTTCCTTTAGCAACCTGGTCAAAGCTATCAACCAGAATCTCTCTGGAACCTATCATTTAGCAGCTAGTTTGAATGCCAACGAAGTGGAGTTAGAGCCTGAAGCTAAATCCTACATCAAGGGTGCCTTTACTGGTCAGCTGATTGGTGAAAAAGATGGCAAGCAGTATGCTATTTACAACTTGAAAAAGCCACTGTTCGAAACCTTGAATGGCGCCACAGTAGAAAAATTGAGTCTGAAAAATGTCTCTATTTCAGGGAAGGATGATATCGGTTCACTGGCCTATGAAGCTCAGAATGGCACAAAGATTAAACAAGTTCATGTCAATGGTGTTCTAGCAGGTGAACGTGGTATCGGTGGTTTGCTGGCTAAGGCAGACCAATCAAGCATCACTGAGAGCAGTTTCAAGGGAAGAATTATCAACACTTATGAGACGACTGCTGCCTATAATATCGGTGGTCTGGTCGGTCATTTGACAGGTGACAAGGCTTTACTTACTAAGTCAAAAGCGACAGTAGCCATTTCATCCAACACAAATACTTCAGATCAGACAGTGGGTGGTCTTGCAGGTCTAGTAGATCAGGATGCACAAATCCAAGATAGCTATGCTGAAGGCGATATTAACAATGCCAAGCACTTTGGTAGAGTCGCGGGAGTAGCAGGCTATTTGTGGGATCGAAAAACTAATGAGGAACAGCATGCTGGAAGATTGACCAATGTTCTCAGTGATGTCAATGTAACCAACGGAAATGCCATTACCGGTTACCACTATAATGGAATGAGGGTGAAGGACACATTCAGCAGCAAGGCCAACAGAGTCTACAATGTCACCTTAGTCAAGGATGAGGTTGTCAGCAAGGAATCCTTTGAAGAAAGAGGGACAATGCTAGATGCTTCCCAAATCGAAAGCAAAAAAGCAGCCATCAATCCTCTCACTCTACCAACAGTGGAGCCCCTCTCAACAAGTGGCAAAAAGGACAGTAATTTTTCTAAGGTGGCCCATTATCAAGCTAAGCGCGCCTTGGCTTATAAAAATATTGAAAAATTGCTACCTTTCTACAACAAGGCAACCATCGTCAAATACGGAAATCTGGTCAATGAGAACAGTCTTTTATATCAAAAAGAAGTCTTGTCAGCAGTCATGATGAAGGATGACCAAGTCATCACAGACATTGTTTCTAACAAAGAGACTGCAAACAAACTCTTGCTTCACTACAAGGACCATTCATCTGAAAAGCTTGATCTCCATTACCAGGATGATTTCGCCAAATTAGCGGAATATAGTCTAGGAAATACGGGTCTTCTCTATACGCCAAACCAATTCTTGTATGACCAAAGCTCTATCATCAAACAAGTCTTACCTGAATTGCAGCAGGTGGACTACCATTCAGAAGGCATCAGAAAGACGCTCGGTATTTCTCCAAAAGTCGAGCAGACTGAGCTCTATCTAGAGGACCAGTTCGCCAAAACCAAGGAACATCTGGAAGACAGTTTGAAGAAACTCTTGTCAGCAGATGCTGGACTTGCTGGTGACAAACCAGTTACCAAGGGCTATCTTGTAGATAAAATTAAACGCAACAAGGAAGCCTTGCTACTTGGTTTGACGTATCTGGAACGGTGGTATAACTTCAGCTATGGTCAAGTAAACGTCAAAGACCTGGTTCTGTACCATCTGGACTTCTTTGGTAAGGGGAATGCTTCACCACTGGACACTCTGATTGAGTTGGGTAAATCTGGCTTTAACAATCTTCTAGCTAAGAATAATGTCGATACTTATGGTATCAGTCTTGCCAGTCAACATGGAACGACAGATTTGTTTAGCACGCTGGAACATTACCGAAAAGTCTTTCTACGAGAGAAAAGCAACAATGACTGGTTTAAATCAGAGACTAAGGCTTACATTGTCGAAGAAAAATCCACTATCGAAGAGGTGAAAACGAAGCAAGGACAAGCTGGCACCAAGTATTCTATCGGTGTCTATGACCGCATCACTAGTGCCACATGGAAATACCGCAATATGGTCTTGCCTCTCTTAACATTGCCAGAGAAATCAGTCTTTGTCATCTCAACTATGTCTAGTCTAGGATTTGGAGCCTATGATCGCTATCGCAATAGTGACTATAAAGCGGGCAAGGCTCTCAATGACTTTGTTGAAGAAAATGCGCGTGAAACAGCCAAACGTCAGCGAGATCACTACGATTATTGGTATCGTATTTTAGATAATGAGGGACGTGAAAAACTCTATCGTACCATCTTGCTTTATGATGCCTATAAATTTGGTGATGACACAACCTCAGGAAAAGCTACATTGGAGGCTAAGTTTGATAGTTCCAATCCAGCCATGAAAAACTTCTTTGGACCAGTTGGCAATAAGGTAGTACACAACCAGCATGGAGCCTACGCAACAGGTGATGGCGTCTACTATATGTCTTACCGTATGCTGGACAAGGATGGAGCCATTACTTATACCCATGAAATGACCCATGATTCCGATCAGGATATCTACCTTGGCGGCTATGGTCGAAGAAGTGGCTTGGGACCAGAGTTCTTTGCAAAAGGCTTATTGCAAGCCCCTGACCAACCAAGTGACGCAACCATTACCATTAATTCTATCTTGAGACACTCAAAATCAGATAGTACAGAGGGCTCCCGTCTGCAAATCTTGGATCCGACAGAAAGATTCCAAAACGCAACAGATCTTCAGAACTATGTCCACAACATGTTTGATCTTATCTACATGCTGGAATACCTCGAAGGGCAATCAATCGTTAACAAGCTAAATGTTTACCAGAAAATGGCGGTTCTCAGAAAAATTGAGAACAAGTATGTGAAAGATCCAGTAGATGGCAATGAGGTATACGCTACTAACGTAGTCAAAGAATTGACAGAAGAAGAGGCCCAAAAACTAACTAACTTTGATAGTTTGATTGACCACAACATCTTGTCAGCTCGTGAGTACCAGTCTGGTGACTATGAACGAAATGGCTACTATACGATTAAACTCTTTGCTCCAATCTTTTCAGCTCTCAGCAGTGAGAAAGGCACGCCAGGGGACCTTATGGGACGCCGGATCGCTTACGAACTTTTGGCTGCCAAAGGCTTTAAGGATGGAATGGTACCTTATATCTCAAATCAATACGAAGAAGCTGCCAAACAAAAAGGTAAAACTATCAATCTCTATGGTAAAGAACGAGGATTGGTGACAGATGAACTTGTATTGGACAAGGTATTTGAAGGCAAGTATGCATCTTGGGCAGATTTCAAGAAAGCCATGTACAAAGAACGTGTGGATCAGTTTAAAAACTTGAAACAAGTGACCTTTAAAGATCCGACAAAACCATGGCCAAACTATACGACAGAGACCATCAATCAAGTGAGTGAATTGCAAGCCCTCATGGATCAAGCTGTTCTCAAGGATGCTGTAAGTCCTCGTTGGAGCAACTATAATCCAGAGTATGATAGTGCCGTTCATAAGTTGAAGAGAGCAATCTTTAAAGCTTATCTTGACCAAACAAACGACTTCAGAACCTCTATTTTTAAGAAATAAGGGTTGGAAAATGAAAAGGGAGGATCGACAGATCTTCTCTTTTTATGTTCGGCTGTCTGAAAGCTGGTAGGCGATTTGTTTGTGACGGAGAAGGTCTTTTGTTTCTGGAGCAAATATGGTAGAATGATAGCTACGATAGAAGGAGGTTTTTATGGAGAGAGATAGATTGGTTCGACTTAATTGGAGACTGGGCATGCTGGCAGGTATAACCTTGCTTTTGGGACCTGTTCTACGATTTTTGCTATCCTATACTGGGGCCATCATCTATAAAGATCCTTCAAAAATGCTGGTTGTCACGGTTGCCTTTTCCCTGCTCCTGACATTTTTTAAGATTTTGATGATTGCATTAGGTACCTTTATGCTAATCTATTTCGAAGAGGATCAACAACTTCGAATGCTGCCATCTATTTTATTTATCATTGGTGGCGTGCTGGGCTTTCTTTCAGCGACCGAGTGGATAGGAGGATTTCTAATCATTAAAGGCGCTGTTTCTTTTTCTAAATTTTTGAAAGAAGTCCGTGGCCTTGTCTGATAGTCTAGTGAAACAATTTCATTACATCGTATTTAACATTCTATTTAAAAGCTTCCATTACTTTAGAGGGAGTCTTTATAAAAACTTCCAACCCTAATACTATTTTAAAAGTTATTTCACTGGGTTCTCAAAATAAAACAATTCCTGTTGATCATGTTGCAAGTGTAGATAGTTCATTTCGTCTTGATTTCAAAACATTTGCTTGGGTATAATTTTCGCTCTTATTGGCCTTTCAGTGATGCAAAATTCATTTATCGGAGGATTGATATTAGCGGCTTATGGTGTATTAACAGTGCTAAGTGCTTTTCAAACCCTACTAGTTTTGCATCTTACTTCTTGTGGAACACATGTTGTCAATGTGGTAGTATTTGAAAAAGCTAATCTTGAAAATTGCAAAGAAACAATTGAAGGTCTAATTCATAATCGATACAATGATACTAATGTAACTAAGAATACTGATCGTTTAATTGATGCTTTAAATAACAAATAATTGCAATCGTTTCTTGATTGAATATCGCGAATTAATAATAACTAGATGAGAGGACACTGTTCTCTCTTTTTAGTTGATTTTAACTAGCTTTTTTGTGAAAAATTGTGTAAAATAGAATAGATAAACGAGGGCAACCTCGAAAAATAAAAGGAGAATCCATCTAATGGTAAAATTGGTTTTTGCTCGCCACGGTGAGTCTGAATGGAACAAAGCTAACCTTTTCACTGGTTGGGCTGATGTTGATTTGTCTGAAAAAGGAACACAACAAGCGATTGACGCTGGTAAATTGATCAAAGAAGCTGGTATCGAATTTGACCAAGCTTACACTTCAGTATTGAAACGTGCGATCAAAACAACAAACTTGGCTCTTGAAGCTTCTGACCAATTGTGGGTTCCAGTTGAAAAATCATGGCGCTTGAACGAACGTCACTACGGTGGTTTGACTGGTAAAAACAAAGCTGAAGCTGCTGAACAATTTGGTGATGAGCAAGTTCACATCTGGCGTCGTTCATACGATGTATTGCCTCCAAACATGGACCGTGATGATGAGCATTCAGCACACACTGACCGTCGTTACGCTTCACTTGACGACTCAGTTATCCCAGATGCTGAAAACTTGAAAGTGACTTTGGAACGTGCCCTTCCATTCTGGGAAGACAAAATCGCTCCAGCACTTAAAGATGGTAAAAACGTATTTGTAGGAGCTCACGGTAACTCAATCCGTGCCCTTGTAAAACACATCAAACGCTTGTCAGATGACGAAATCATGGACGTGGAAATCCCTAACTTCCCACCATTGGTATTCGAATTCGACGAAAAATTGAACGTAGTTTCTGAATACTACCTTGGAAAATAATCTATAAACAGAAAGCCTAGGATTCCTAGGCTTTTTTGTTTTTGCTTCTAGTTCTCAACTAGTTGAAAAAGCGTTATAATGATAGTAAAGAGTGACTTGATTGTAAGAAAGGTGGATATGCTTGAAGCCCTGAAATCAGTAGAGTAATTCACGGTTTTAAACAGTAAATCAGTTGACAAAGTCTCTGCTTCTTGGTAGAATAAGAACTGTCGTAAAGACAAATAACTTCTTCTTGGTTACAGGCATGCCAACCTGTCACTCGGATGAAGCCAAATAAAAAGGAGAAACATCATGGCAATCTCAAAAGAGAAAAAAAATGAAATCATCGCACAATATGCACGTCACGAAGGTGATACAGGTTCAGTAGAGGTTCAAGTTGCTGTCCTTACTTGGGAAATCAACCACCTTAACGAACACATCAAACAACACAAAAAAGACCACGCTACTTACCGTGGATTGATGAAGAAAATCGGTCGCCGTCGTAACTTGCTTGCATACTTGCGTAAAAACGACGTTAACCGTTACCGTGAGTTAATCAACTCTCTAGGACTTCGTCGCTAATTCAAGATACAAAGGCCGTCAAAAGCACAAAGCAAAAATAGGAAAATTGACGAAGAAACTTCAGTTTCTAGGAGATTTTATCTTTTTTGCCAAGTGCTTAGGCCGTGTTCAATTGAGCATATCTTGATAATGAAGCTACTCTAAATTGGGTAGCTTTTTTACTTTTGTCACCTTATCTCGATATACTCAAGTACAATCTTCGGCTTGTCGCCTAGTCTATAAACGTTTTATCCAGCAAGAATTATGATGCTAAGGGCGCCAAAAATCCGTATGAAAATAGGGAAAGGAAACAGTGTTCGATGAACACAAGGAGTTTCATCTTTTTCACTAGGATTTTAGCCCGAGCTCAAATCAGCTCTCTGATATTCAGAGAGCTTTTTTATTGAGGTTTTATCGGTCACAATTTTGGAGACTACAAAAACGAAAAGATTGTAGGCTTTCTGATACGCTCTGTTTTATCGGTCACAATTTTGGAGACTACAAAAACTTGCCTGAATGTCATCATTATCTTTTATCGGTTTTATCGGTCACAATTTTGGAGACTACAAAAACCTCAAATGGTATCAGCTAATGACACCATGAAGGTGCGCAGTTACTCGGCTTTTCAAGCCGAGTAACTGTCTGCAAGCCCCCTCGGAGAGCCCACACTTTACGAAGTAAAGTATAGTATGTTATACTTTACATGGAAGTAGTCACCGAATTCCAGTTAGAAATTACTTTGTAACTACGTTTTGAGGAGGAGTAAAATGCTTTCCTACGTTCGACATTACCCACTAGCGATAGCTAAATTAATGTGTCTGTGCTCTCCTAAAATCTGCTGATTTATTACTAACTAATACAGGAGGTTTTTATGGGACAGACAATCATATCTGCTATTGGTGTTTATATTTCCACCAGTATCGATTATTTAATTATTTTAATTATTTTATTTGCACAGCTATCACAGAATAAACAGAAATGGCATATTTATGCGGGGCAATATCTAGGAACAGGCTTACTTGTAGGGGCGAGTTTAGTTGCTGCTTATGTCGTTAATTTCGTGCCTGAAGAATGGATGGTTGGATTGCTTGGTTTAATCCCTATCTATTTAGGGATTCGCTTTGCAATTGTTGGAGAAGGTGAGGAAGAAGAGGAAGAAATTATTGAAAGATTAGAACAAAGCAAGGCAAATCAACTGTTTTGGACAGTTACATTGCTGACAATTGCGTCTGGCGGAGATAATTTAGGTATCTATATACCTTATTTTGCTTCGTTAGATTGGTCACAGACCCTCGTGGCGTTGCTTGTGTTTGTAATCGGCATAATTATCTTTTGCGAGATTAGTCGGATGTTATCCTCTATTCCGTTAATATTCGAGACAATTGAAAAATATGAGCGAATCATTGTGCCCATAGTATTCATTCTACTTGGACTATACATCATGTATGAAAATGGCACGATAGAGACTTTTCTGATCGTGTAGATTTTTTTGTTTCACTAGGATTTTAGCCCGGGCTCAAATCAGCTCTCTAATTTTAGAGGGCTTTTTATGTTGTCACTTTACCTCGATATACTCAAGTATAATCTTCGGTTACGGTTCCTAGAACTGTAAGACCAACTATATTCATTTTTTCCCAGCTTGTTACCTAGTTAAAAATATGGTATACTTTTTTATGAGAATTTTCTAAATTTTTAATTTTGTCTAAGGAGGTTTTCATGCTTTCCAAATTTTCTGGAAGCCGACAAGATTTGCAATTTGTGTTGTTTTTGGGTATTTTGCTAAGTGTTTTAGGAATTTCACTTTTCCTAGCTGTTTCTATGGGGTCCGTTGCGATTGATCTAGGAGATACCTATCGAATTATTTTGAGCAGATTGGGGATTCCTCTTGAGATAGGAGAGGTTTCCAAGTCCACTCTTGCCATTGTATGGAACATGAGATTCCCCCGAGTATTGTTAGGTCTGATAGTAGGAGCTGGTCTTTCTATGTGTGGTAGCGTGATGCAGTCCACAGTGAACAACCCCATCGCAGAGCCTTATGTCTTAGGAATCTCTGCGGGTGCAACTCTAGGGGCAACCTTGAGCATCATTCTTGGTTTAAAATTGGTGATTAGCCTTGGAGCTTTTTTAGGAGCTGTTTTGGCAACAATCGCTGTCCTCATTATTGCCTCTATGCAGGGCAGGATGACGACTTCTAGTCTGATCTTATCAGGAACGGTGGTCAACGCTCTCTTTCTGGCTTTTTCAAACTTTATTATCTCAGTCGGCGCTAATGCGGACAGTGTGATGACCATTAAATTTTGGACCATGGGCTCGCTTGCCGGGACCACTTGGTCTGACTTAGTCCTGCCAACTATAGTAGTGGGAGTAGCGTTTCTATTTTTCTCTACTCAGTATCGTGTTTTTAATGCGATGATGATGGGAGATGAGGCTGCTTTAACTTTGGGAATTCCCTTACGCTTTTATTGGTATCTTTATGTGACAATGGTGGCTGTGTTAACAGCAGTCTTAGTGGCAACCTGTGGGATTATTGGATTTGTCGGTTTGATTACTCCACATTTAGCTCGAGGGTTAGTAGGAACGAATTACAGGAGACTTTTTCCTATTGCGACCTTACTGGGTGCCCTCTTTGTCGTCTGGGCAGATGTACTCTCTCGTGTCATCATTCCAAATGCTGAGCTTCCAATTGGTATTTTCACAGCCTTAGTAGGTGCTCCCTTCTTTATCTACATTGTTGGAGGTAGGCGAAGGGAGGTGAGGGTCTGATATGGACTTGAATTGTCAGGATATCCATTTTGGACTAGGAGAGAAAAAAATCCTCAAAGGAGTCTCTCTTAAGGTTGAGGGGAATCAATTTCACACGATACTAGGACCAAATGGAAGTGGGAAAACCAGCCTGCTTAAACTTCTCTATCGTCAGGAAAAGGCGGACAAAGGCTTGATAAGCTTAGATGGAAAGCCGCTGGAGCATTGGTCACTCAAAGAAACAGCCAAGCAAATGGCAGTTGTTACCCAGTTTAATCAATTGCAGTTTGATTGTACAGTTGAGGAAATCGTCTTGCTGGGAAGAACTCCCCACCTCTCTTTTTTACAGAAGGAAAAGGAAAGGGATTATGCCCTCGTTCAAGATGCTCTCGTCAAGGTGGATATGCTTGAGAAGAAAACTCGTCTCTATTCGTCTCTGTCAGGTGGGGAGAAACAACGAGTCTTGTTAGCCCGCGCCTTGGCGCAAGAACCGACTCTCTTGCTCCTGGACGAACCAACCAATCACCTGGATATCAAGTATCAGCTAGACTTGTTGGCTATTGTGAAGAATCTCAAGGTCAATGTTTTAGCTGTCCTACATGATATTCAACTTGCTTGTCGCTATTCGGATTATCTCTATCTGATGAAAGAGGGAGAAATCCTTTACCAAGGGACTCCAAAGGAGACCATCACCCCTGAGTCATTGCAAACTGTATACGGAGTTCAAAGTCAGGTTACTTGGACCGAGGATCAGCAAGCTATGATTCACTATTTATAAGAATGAAAAGGAAAACAAGATGAAAAAAACACTAAGCATTTTACTCGTAACAGTAGCTACCCTAACCATGGCAGCTTGTAACAACACTACCACTGAAAAAGCAACCTCACAACCTAGCACAGAAACAAGTCAAAAGGCCAGCACAGAGACGACTTATCCGCTAACGGTCAAGACCTATGATGCTAAGGGAAATGAAGTCGAACAAGTCTTTGACAAGACACCTGAAAAAGTTATCACTAACAATCTTTCAACCACTGAAATCTTATTGGAGTTAGGCTTGAAGGATAAAATTGCTGGCATGCTTAACCCAGACAATGCTGTAACGGACAAATACAAGGATGCTATTGCGACGATTCCTCAAATTGGTGATAAAAAAACAGTCTCACAAGAGACAGTCCTTTCTTATGAGCCAGACGCTGTGATGGGTCGAAACATGATGTTTTCTGAAAAATCCTTGGGAACAGTTAGCACTTGGAATGAAAACAAAATCCCAGTCTATACACAAAAAGCTTCTCTCTCAACGATTCAGCAAGATTTGGGAAATATCGTAGAAGATGTCAAAAATCTTGGAATGATTTTCAATGTTCAGGATAAGGCCAATGAATACGCAGCCCAGTTACAAGCTAAAATCGAGGCTGTTAAGAAAGCTAATCCAGCAAGTCAAGGTGAAAAGAAAAAGGCTTTGATTATGGTTGCTTATAATGATGAAACCTTTGGTGCCTACAAGTCTGCTTTGCAAGAAAGCTTGTTGAATCAACTTGGTTATACCAACGTTGCAACGGGAACATCAGGCTTGACCTTGGAAAATCTCGTGTCAATGGATCCTGAGTTGATTATCTATGTAACCAGCGACCGCAATAAAAAATTGGATGCCAACGCAGTAGAGTTGATGAAGGCAAATGAAGTTTTGGAAAACGTTCCTGCAATTAAGAATCAAAAAATCATGACCATCTCTTACGATGAGTTGATGGACTATGGTCCAGCAGTGATTGATTCCCTTGAGAAAATCAATGACTTTATTAATAAATAATGAGTTTGATTGGGAAGGAATCCAAGTCAAGGTCAGCCTTCCTTCGACCTATGATCCCAATCAAACCTATCCAGCGATTCTCTTGAATGATGGAAACTTGGATTTCCTATCTTCCCTTTCAGAATCTGTGATTTTAGTTGGTTTGACCTCTAAAAATCGCCTAGATGAATACACCCCCTGGAAGGCATCTGCTTTAAGGGATGGAGCTCCGGATTTTGGCGGTCAGGCAAATGCCTATCATGGTCATTTATTTGGAGGTCTTTTAGACAAGCTGCAGTCGCTTTATCGCCTGGACAAAAATCGCCTTGCCTATGGAGGTTACTCACTAGGTGGTTTGACAGCAGTATACAGTCTTTTCCATTTTGATAAGGTCTCCTGTATCTTCTCTATCTGTGGTTCCTTTTGGTATCCTGATTTTACGACTTATTGCAGAGATGAAAAGGTGAAAAATTTGGACTGTTTGCTGTATTTACAGAATGGCCAAACAGAAGGAGCCCATCATACTAATCGCTTGGCTCAAGCACCAGTTTATGCTGAGCAGATCCATACCAGTCTTCAGAAACGTTATCCGTCCGGTCAGTTTGTCTTTGATCCTTATGGGCATCATGAGCAAGTGGTTGAACGATTCCTAGCCTTTTCCAACTGGTTGGCTCAAAAATGGAAAATCGAATAAAAGAAATATCCCTTGGCAAAAGCCAAGGGATATTTGTGTTTTTTTAACCAAGAGCCTCTCTCTTCTTATCTGGATTCCAGATAAAGCTTGCAATGAAGGTAAAGATAATTGTTAGGATACCAACAACCACAGCAAGGATGAGGGCTGGGATGCGGACAAACCACCAGAGTGGATTTGGTTTTTTATCATTGTGCCATTGCTTGGTTTCTTCGTCCAAACGTTGGAATTCTGCTTGGATACGGTCTGCAACCATTTCAATCCCTTCATCATTCATTTTCTTGATGTCTGAGATATCGATAGGATTTCCAAAGTTCATATCCACACGTTCACGGCTAACTAAGCCTTTCAAGGTCATGGGACCGGTGTAGGTAACAGGCATGATACGGACCTTAGCCATTTTAGCAATCAAGGCAACTCCACCCTTGACATCGTTTGAGTGACGGCTCCCACTTGGAAACATGATGAGAGAGCGGTCGCTTTTTTTGAGGACGTTAATAGGGTACTTGATGGCAGAGGCGTTAGGTTTTTCTCGGTCGATAGGAAAGGCGCCACACATACGGATCCACCAGCCAAAGATGCGGTTGTTAAACAGCTCTTTTTTTGCCATAAAGATGAACTGTTTTGGCTTGGTCGCAAAGGCCATGTAAACAGGATCCCACCAGGTACGGTGAGGTGCGACGAGGATATAGTTTTCGTCCCGGATAGGGATTTTATTAGTATTGTGATAGTGGGCATTGCCATTGATGGACCACAAGATCAGCATGACTAGTCCACGTAAATAAGTATAAAACATGAGATCTCCTTCGATTGTATTGCTTTTATTATTATACCTTATCAAAAGACTGCTGGCAAACTTTTTCAGTTATCAGCCAACAGTTTTAGATGGGATTAGAATTCTTTTAAAAAAAATGATATGATAGAATTTATGGATAAAAATAAGATTATGGGATTAACCCAAAGAGAAGTCAAAGAAAGACAGGCTCAAGGTTTGGTCAATGACTTTACTGCTTCAGCCAGTACCAGTACTTGGCAAATTATCAAACGAAATGTTTTTACACTTTTTAACGCATTAAACTTTGTTATTGCCCTAGCGCTTGCCTTTGTACAGGCTTGGAGCAATCTGGTTTTCTTTGCCGTTATCTGCTTTAACGCTTTTTCTGGGATTGTGACTGAGCTACGGGCCAAACACATGGTGGACAAGCTCAATCTCATGACCAAGGAAAAGGTCAAAACCATCCGTGATGGTCAAGAAGTCGCTCTCGATCCAGAAGAGTTGGTTCTAGGAGATGTCATTCGTTTGTCTGCTGGGGAGCAGATTCCTAGTGATGCTCTGGTTCTGGAAGGATTTGCGGAAGTCAATGAAGCTATGTTGACGGGGGAGAGTGATTTGGTGCAAAAGGAAGTTGATGCCTTGCTCTTGTCAGGGAGTTTCCTAGCTAGTGGCGCAGTTTTGGCTCAAGTCCACCATGTCGGGGCTGATAATTATGCTGCCAAACTCATGCTGGAAGCTAAGACTGTGAAACCGATCAACTCCCGTATCATGCAATCGCTGGACAAGCTAGCTGGTTTTACTGGGAAGATTATCATTCCCTTTGGTCTAGCTCTCTTGTTAGAAGCCTTGATTTTAAAGGGTTTGCCCCTCAAGTCATCCGTTGTAAATTCATCGACTGCCCTTTTGGGAATGTTGCCCAAGGGAATTGCCCTTTTGACCATTACTTCGCTCTTGACTGCGGTGATCAAGCTGGGCTTGAAAAAGGTCTTGGTGCAGGAGATGTACTCTGTCGAGACCTTGGCTCGCGTGGATATGCTCTGTCTGGACAAGACGGGCACCATCACCCAAGGAAAGATGATAGTGGAGGCGGTTCTTCCTCTGACGGAAACTTATGGTGACGAGGCTATTACTAACATTCTGACCAGCTACATCGCTCATAGTGAGGATAAAAATCCAACAGCCCAAGCCATTCGTCAGCGTTTCCAAGGACAGGTCGCCTACCCTATGCTTTTGAATTTTCCTTTCTCAAGCGACCGCAAGTGGGGGGCTATGGAGTTAGAAGGTCTGGGGACGGTTTTTTTAGGGGCGCCTGAGATGTTGTTGGACTCTGAAGTCCCAGAAGCTAGAGAGGCCCTAGAGAGAGGGTCGCGTGTCTTGGTCTTGGCCCTCAGTCAGGAAAAACTAGATCATCACAAACCACAGAAACCGTCTGACATTCAAGCCCTGGCCCTGCTGGAGATCTTGGACCCCATTCGAGAAGGAGCAGCTGAGACGCTAGACTATCTCCGTTCCCAAGAAGTGGGCCTCAAGATTATCTCTGGTGATAATCCAGTCACGGTTTCCAGCATTGCCCAGAAGGCTGGTTTTGCGGACTATCACAGCTATGTAGATTGCTCAAAAATCACGGATGAGGAATTGGTTGCCATGGCCGAAGAGACAGCTATTTTCGGACGGGTTTCCCCTCATCAAAAGAAACTCATCATCCAAACGCTGAAAAAAGCAGGGCATACAACGGCTATGACAGGGGACGGAGTCAATGATATCCTGGCCCTTCGTGAAGCAGACTGTTCGATTGTAATGGCAGAAGGGGATCCTGCGACTCGTCAGATTGCTAATCTGGTTCTTTTGAACTCAGACTTCAATGATGTTCCAGAGATTCTCTTTGAAGGTCGTCGCGTGGTTAATAACATCGCCCATATCGCACCGATTTTCTTGATTAAGACCATCTATTCCTTCTTGCTTGCAGTCATCTGTATCGCTAGTGTTCTTCTGGGACGGTCTGAGTGGATCTTGATTTTCCCTTTCATTCCAATCCAGATTACCATGATTGACCAATTCGTGGAAGGGTTCCCGCCATTCGTTCTGACTTTTGAGCGGAATATCAAGCCTGTTGAACAAAACTTCCTCAGAAGATCCATGCTTCGTGCTCTACCAAGTGCTCTCATGGTCGTGTTCAGCGTTCTCTTTGTGAAACTATTTGGAGCGAGTCAAGGTTGGTCTGAGTTAGAAATCTCAACCCTACTCTATTATCTCCTTGGGTCTATCGGTTTCTTATCTGTATTTAGAGCCTGCATGCCATTTACCCTCTGGCGTGTCCTCTTGATTGTCTGGTCAGTAGGAGGCTTCCTAGCCACAGCTCTCTTCCCAATGATTCAAAAGCTACTTGAAATTTCGACCTTAACTGAACAAACGTTGCCTGTTTATGGGGCCATGATGCTGGGCTTTACGGTGATTTTCATTCTAACCAGTCGTTACCAAGCTAGAAAATAAAGAAAGACTGCAATCTGTGGATTGCGGTCTTTTTAGGTGCAAGATTGCTAGCTGAAATGTGGTATAATAAGAGGTAATAGAGTTTTGGAAAGTGAGAGAAGATGATTTCAAAGAGATTAGAATTGGTGTCGTCCTTTGTACCGCAAGGTGCCATTTTACTAGATGTGGGGAGTGACCATGCTTATCTGCCTATTGAGTTAGTCGAGAGAGGCCAAATCAAAAGCGCCATTGCAGGTGAGGTGGTGGAAGGCCCCTACCAGTCAGCGGTGAAAAATGTTGAGACTCACGGCTTAAAGAAGAAAATCCAAGTTCGTTTAGCAAATGGCTTGGCAGCCTTTGAAGAGGCAGACCAAGTATCGGTTATCACCATTGCTGGTATGGGTGGCCGTTTGATTGCTACCATATTGGAAGAAGGCTTGGACAAGCTAGCTAATGTAGAGCGTTTGATCCTCCAACCCAATAATCGTGAAGACGACTTGCGCATCTGGCTACAGGGTAACGGTTTTCAGATTGTAGCAGAAAGCATCTTAGAAGAAGCTGGCAAGTTTTATGAAATTCTAGTTGTGGAAGCGGGACAAATGAAGCTATCAGCCAGTGATGTTCGCTTTGGCCTCTTCTTGTCCAAAGAAGTCAGCCCAATCTTTGTCCAAAAATGGCAAAAAGAAGCGGCTAAGTTAGAGTTTGCTCTTAGCCAAATCCCAGAGAAAAATCTGGAGGAACGTCAAGTTTTAGTAGATAAAATTCAAGCCATCAAGGAGGTGCTTCCATGCTAGCAAGTGAAGTGATTAAACGTTATGAAGACTTTTGTCCTCAGGAATTTTCCATGGAGGGAGACAGTCGTGGCCTGCAAATCGGTACTCTAGACAAGGAGATCCAAAGGGTTATGGTTGCCCTCGATATTCGTGAAGAGACGGTGGCTGAAGCCATTGAAAAGGGTGTAGAGTTGATTATAGTCAAGCACGCGCCTATCTTTCGTCCTATTAAGGATCTGGTAGCCAGCCGTCCGCAAAATCAGATTTACATCGACCTGATCAAGCATGACATTGCAGTTTATGTCAGTCATACTAATATCGATATTGTAGAGAATGGTCTCAATGATTGGTTCTGCCAGATGCTAGGTATTGAGGAAACGACCTATCTGCAGGAAACAGGTCCAGGACGTGGGATTGGTCGTATTGGGAATATTCAGCCTCAGACATTTGGGGAATTTGCCCAGCATGTCAAGCAAGTCTTTGGTCTTGATAGTCTTCGCATGGTCCATTATCAAGAGAGTGATTTGAAGAAGGAAATTTCAAGAGTTGCCATTTGCGGCGGTAGTGGCCAGTCTTTCTACTCGGATGCTTTAGCTAAGGGGGCAGCTGTCTATATCACTGGTGATATCTATTACCACACAGCTCAGGATATGTTGTCTGATGGCTTGCTGGCATTGGATCCAGGACATTATATCGAAGTGCTTTTTGTGGAAAAAATCGCAGCACTTCTTACTCAATGGAAGGCAGAAAATAGCTGGTCTATTGATATCTTGCCTAGTCAAGCATCGACCAATCCTTTCCACCATATCTAGTTAGAAGGTAGAGACAATGAAAAAAGTTGCCATTATTGGAGCAGGGATTGTAGGGGCAACTGCTGCCTACTACCTCTCCAAAGAAGCAGATTTAGAGGTGACCGTTTTTGACCATGGTCAGGGTCAGGCAACCAAGGCAGCAGCGGGAATTATCAGTCCTTGGTTTTCCAAACGTCGCAATAAAGCCTGGTACAAGATGGCGCGCTTGGGAGCTGACTTTTATGTGGATTTGTTGGCTGATTTAGAAAAGTCTGGTCAGGAAATAGACTTTTACCAGCGTTCGGGTGTCTTTCTCTTGAAAAAGGATGAATCCAAGTTAGAAGAACTCTATAAACTAGCTTTGAAACGTAGAGAAGAGTCTCCCTTGATAGGTCAGTTAGCCATTCTAGACCAAACGTCTGCAAATGAATTATTCCCTGGTTTGCAGGGATTCGACCGCCTGCTCTATGCTTCTGGTGGAGCGAGAGTAGATGGCCAGCTCTTAGTGAATCGTTTGCTAGAAGCCAGTCAAGTCAAGCTGGTCAAAGAAAAAGTGAGTCTGACACCTTTAGAATCAGGCTATCAGATTGGCGAAGAGGTGTTTGATCAGGTTATTTTGGCAACGGGAGCTTGGTTGGGAGACATTTTGGAACCTTTAGGATATGAGGTAGATGTTCATCCCCAAAAAGGACAACTCCGAGATTATCAGCTCTCTAAAGACCTAGCATCTCACCCTGTTGTCATGCCAGAAGGGGAGTGGGATTTGATCCCTTTTGCAGGTGGGAAATTGTCCTTAGGCGCTACTCATGAAAATGATATGGGATTTGATTTGACGGTAGATGAAACCTTGCTCCAACAAATGGAGGATGCGTCCTTGCCTCACTATCCAGCCTTGGCAGAAGCGAAATCATCGGGTGAGCGTGTGGGAATTCGTGCCTACACCAGTGATTTCTCACCTTTCTTTGGGCAAGTCCCAGGTTTAGCAGGTGTCTATGCGGCTAGCGGACTAGGGTCATCAGGCCTCACAACCGGCCCTATCATCGGTTACCACCTAGCTCAACTGCTTCAAGACAAGGAGTTGACCTTGGCCCCTGAAAATTATCCCATTGCAAACTATGTCAAACGGGTAAAAAGCGAATAAGATTTTACTGAAATTTTAGCAGATAGTTTAGGATGTCAAATGACATTCCCTATCAAAAATGATAAAATAAGAAAAAATAATCCGAGAATCGAGGAAAAAAGATGCAAGAAAAGATTTTGGTAACTGGTGGTGCCGGATTTATCGGAACCCACACTGTTATTGAGTTAATCCAAGCAGGTCATCAAGTGGTTGTGGTGGATAATCTTGTCAATAGCAATCGTAAAAGTTTAGAAGTTGTTGAAAGAATCACAGGAGTTGAGATTCCTTTTTATGAGGCAGATATCCGTGATACTGATACTCTCAGAGATATTTTCAAGCAGGAAGAACCAACTGGTGTGATTCACTTTGCGGGTTTGAAGGCTGTTGGCGAATCAACACGTATCCCTCTTACCTACTATGACAACAATATCGCTGGAACTGTCAGCCTTTTGAAAGCCATGGAAGAAAACAACTGTAAGAACATCATCTTCAGTTCTTCTGCGACAGTTTACGGAGATCCTCATACAGTTCCAATCCTAGAAGATTTCCCACTTTCAGTGACCAACCCGTACGGTCGTACCAAGCTCATGCTAGAGGAAATTTTGACGGATATCTACAAGGCAGACTCAGAATGGAATGTGGTCTTGCTTCGTTACTTTAATCCAATCGGAGCGCATGAAAGTGGAGACTTGGGAGAAAATCCTAATGGAATTCCAAACAATCTCTTGCCTTATGTTTCCCAAGTAGCAGTGGGCAAACTAGAACAAGTACAAGTTTTTGGAGATGATTACGATACAGAAGATGGAACTGGTGTTCGTGACTATATCCATGTTGTCGATTTAGCTAAAGGTCACGTTGCAGCTTTGAAAAAACTCCAAAAAGGTTCAGGTCTAAACATTTATAACCTTGGAACTGGTAAAGGTTACTCCGTTCTTGAAATTATCCAAAATATGGAAAAAGCAGTGGGACGTCCTATTCCTTACCGCATCGTAGAACGCCGCCCAGGTGATATCGCTGCCTGCTACTCAGACCCAGCAAAAGCCAAAGCAGAACTCGGATGGGAAGCAGAACTCGACATTACTCAAATGTGTGAAGACGCATGGCGTTGGCAAAGCAAGCATCCAAATGGATTTGAAGACTAAGATGATGATTTCAATCATTGTCCCATGTCTAAACGAAGAGGAAGTACTTCCTCTTTTTTATCAGTCTGTGGAAGCTCTGCTTCCTGACTTGGGAGCAGAAGTCGAATATGTCTTTGTAGACGATGGCTCAAACGATGGAACCTTAGAGCTTTTGAAGGCCTATCGGGAGCAAAATCCTGCGGTCCGTTATGTCTCATTCTCACGAAATTTTGGGAAAGAGGCAGCCTTATACGCAGGCTTGCAGCATGCAACTGGAGACTTGGTGGTCGTGATGGATGCAGACCTTCAGGATCCTCCTAGTATGCTACTTGAGATGAAAGCCTTACTAGATCAAAATGCAGACATAGACTGTGTTGGGACACGAAGAACCAGTCGGGAGGGAGAACCCTTTTTCCGTAGTTTCTGTGCTGACCTCTTTTACCGCCTCATGCAAAAAATTAGCCCAGTGGCTCTACCAACAGGTGTCCGTGATTTTCGCATGATGAGAAGGTCTGTGGTAGATGCTATTTTGACCCTGACCGAGTCCAATCGTTTTTCTAAAGGACTCTTTGCCTGGGTGGGTTTTAAAACACACTATCTTGATTATCCAAACGTTGAACGACAGGCTGGCAAGACCAGTTGGAGTTTTAGACAACTCTTTTTCTACTCGATTGAAGGAATTCTTAACTTTTCAGATTTTCCCTTGAGTATAGCCTTTGTAGCGGGACTTCTATCTTGTTTTCTTTCGTTTGTGATGACTGTTTTTGTGGTGTTTCGGACCCTTATCTTGGGAAATCCGACATCTGGCTGGACCTCTCTGATGGCTGTCATTCTCTTTCTTGGAGGGATTCAACTCCTGACGATTGGGATTCTCGGCAAGTATATCAGTAAGATTTATCTAGAGACCAAAAAAAGACCACTCTATCTCATCAAAGAAAAAAGTGACCTTTCTATTATTGAAGGAAAAAATAACCAAAAAAGACTATAATTTTACCTAGAAATATGCTAAACTAATAAGTGTGGGAAAAATGAGAAAAAATCAATTATATTTATTCCCTGCTTCCTACGATGGATCTTTTAGAAGTGCTCTTGTAGGACAATTTTTGATGGCCTCCAGAACATCGCTGGTCTCAGCGATTTCTCTTTGCAATTCGACTGGATCATCGTAAAATCGAACGATTCCATTATCATGGTAATCAAAGAGTTCAGAATAAGTTTGGCAAAGCCCGCAGGCGATGCATCGTTCGGGTATAAGTGTGACTTTCATATTTATATTGTAATAAGAAAATGTAAAAAAAACAAGGAGTAAGGTATGGAAAAAGAACCGTGGCAAGAAGATATTTACGAAAACAATGAGGAAGAAACAAGATCAGAGCGTCGACACCGGAAACAAAAAGGGAAAGGCGTTGTTGCGAATCGTGTCTTGACGGTTCTAGCTAGCCTCTTCTTTGTAATCGTTGTAGCAATGGTAGTTGTATTGATTTACCTATCAACCGGAGGAAGCAATCGTACTTCATCTTTGAAGGACTTCTATGATGCATCGTCTCCTTCTACAAGTTCAAGTTCTAAAGTAGAAGCATCATCATCTTCAAGTAGCAAGGTAGAGGAAACAGCTTCTTCTGAATCAACACCTTCACAGAGCAGTTCGGAAGAACATACAGAAGGTGAAGGAACACTTACAGTACATCCTGGAGAGGGAGAAGCAGCTCTTGCTCAACGTGCAGGGATTTCCATTGCCCAGCTAGAGGCTCTAAATCCTTCTCACATGTCATCTGGATCTTGGTTTGCCAACCCAGGTGATGTGATTAAGACAAGATAGGAGTCAGTCATGAAGACAATTCAAATTGCTATCGATGGTCCAGCTTCGAGTGGTAAGAGTACGGTCGCAAAGATTGTCGCTAAGGATTTTGGTTATACTTATCTCGATACAGGTGCTATGTACCGTGCTGCGACTTATATAGCGCTCAAACACCAGTTGGATGCAGGAAATGTAGATCAACTTCTCGAACTTCTTAACCAACACCCCATTAGTTTTGGTCGTTCAGAAACAGGTGAGCAACTTGTTTTTGTAGGGGATGTTGATATTACGCATCCGATTCGTGAAAATGAAGTGACCAACAAGGTTTCAAGCATTGCTGCCATTCCTGAGGTGCGTGAGAAACTGGTTTCGCTCCAGCAAGAGATTGCTCAGCAAGGTGGTATCGTCATGGATGGGCGTGATATCGGGACAGTTGTTTTACCACAAGCTGAACTCAAGATTTTCTTAGTGGCTTCTGTTGAAGAAAGAGCAGAGCGTCGTTACAAGGAAAATATTGTTAAAGGGATTGAAACAGACCTTGAAACGTTGAAAGAAGAGATTGCTGCGCGTGACTACAAGGATAGTCATCGTGAAACCTCACCTCTCAAACAGGCTGAGGATGCAGTTTACCTTGACACAACTGGACTAAGTATCCAAGAAGTGGTTGAAAAAATTGAATCAGAAGCAAAAAAATATATGTCCTAGGGACGAGAGGAGCAGGCTAAATGAAGCCTGCTCCTTTTCTCTCTTTTGCGCGCGTTTCAAAACAGTCTTTTTGGGAGAATTTTGATAAAATAGTAGTATCAATGAAAAGGATGAAAGCATGACAAAGAAAATCGTAGCCATTTGGGCTCAAGATGAAAAGGGTGTGATCGGGAAAGAGGATCGTTTACCTTGGCATTTGCCAGCAGAGTTAAAACATTTTAAAGAAACAACCTTGAATCATGCCATTTTAATGGGTCGTGTAACCTTTGATGGAATGGGACGACGTTTGCTTCCAGGACGTGAGACCTTGATTTTGACGCGCAATCCCGAAGAGTTAATTGAAGGAGCACTGGTTTTCCAAAATGTTGAGGATGTTTTAGACTGGTATCATCATCAGGCTAAGAATCTCTATATCCTTGGTGGCAAGCAGATTTTTCAGCTTTTTGAACCTTATCTCGATGAGATTATTGTGACACAAATTCATGCTCAAGTTGAAGGGGATACCTATTTCCCAGAAGATTTTGACTTGACTGTTTTTGAGACTCTTGCAAGCAAATCTTATTCCAAAGATGAGAAAAATGTCTATGATTTTACCATCGAATATAGAAAGAGAAAGGAAGTCTAATGGAGCGTAGTATTTTTGGATTTTTTACAGCTCTTTTGTGTGCTGTCTGTCTTGTAGCTGGAACACACGCTTTTCGTAAAAAGCGCTTTGGACTTGCTACTCTGCTTTGGCTTAATGCTTTTACAAACTTGGTGAATAGCATTCATGCTTTTTATATGACCTTATTTTAGATAGAATGAATAGTTAGAACGGAAGGGAATCATGTCTACAAATAGGAAAAATGATATGATGGTTTATTGCTCATTTTGTGGCAAAAGCCAAGAAGAAGTTAAAAAAATAATTGCTGGGAACAATGCCTTTATCTGTAATGAATGTGTGGAGTTGGCTCAGGAAATTATTCGTGAGGAGTTGGCAGAGGAAGTCCTAGCAGACTTGTCTGAGGTACCAAAACCAATCGAACTCCTAAATATTTTGAACCACTATGTGATTGGCCAAGATCGTGCTAAACGTGCTCTGGCAGTGGCTGTATATAACCACTACAAACGCATCAATTTCCATGACACTCGTGAAGAGACTGAAGATGTGGATTTGCAAAAGTCAAACATCCTGATGATTGGTCCAACTGGATCAGGGAAGACTTTCCTTGCTCAGACTCTTGCTAGAAGTTTGAATGTACCATTTGCCATTGCAGATGCAACAGCTCTTACTGAAGCTGGTTATGTGGGTGAGGACGTTGAAAATATCCTCCTCAAACTCTTGCAGGCCGCTGACTTTAACATCGAACGTGCAGAACGTGGGATTATCTACGTCGATGAGATTGATAAGATTGCTAAGAAGAGCGAGAATGTTTCTATTACACGTGATGTTTCTGGTGAAGGTGTGCAACAAGCCCTCCTCAAGATTATCGAAGGTACAGTAGCAAGTGTTCCTCCACAAGGTGGACGCAAACATCCACAACAAGAAATGATTCAAGTAGATACCAAGAATATCCTCTTCATCGTGGGTGGTGCCTTCGATGGAATCGAAGAAATTGTCAAACAGCGTTTGGGTGAAAAAGTGATTGGTTTCGGACAAAATAACAAGGCCATTGACGAAAATAGTTCTTACATGCAAGAAATCATCGCAGAAGATATTCAAAAATTCGGTATTATTCCTGAGTTGATTGGACGCTTGCCTGTCTTTGCAGCCTTGGAGCAGTTGACTGTAGATGATTTGGTTCGCATCTTGAAGGAACCAAGAAATGCCTTGGTTAAACAATACCAGACCTTGCTTTCTTATGATGATGTAGAGCTTGAATTTGACGATGAAGCCCTTCAAGAAATCGCCAATAAGGCTATCGAACGCAAAACTGGTGCGCGTGGTCTTCGCTCAATCATCGAAGAAACCATGCTAGATGTTATGTTTGAAGTGCCAAGTCAAGAAAATGTGAAATTGGTCCGCATCACGAAAGAAGCTGTCGATGGAACGGAAAAGCCAATCCTAGAAACAGCCTAGAGGTGACTATGGAAATCAATACACACAATGCTGAAATCCTGCTCAGTGCGGCAAACAAGTCCCACTATCCGCAGGATGAACTGCCAGAGATTGCCCTTGCAGGGCGTTCAAATGTCGGCAAGTCTAGCTTTATCAACACCATGTTGAACCGCAAGAATCTTGCTCGTACATCGGGGAAACCTGGGAAGACCCAGTTACTCAACTTCTTCAACATTGATGACAAGATGCGCTTTGTGGATGTACCAGGTTATGGCTATGCCCGCGTTTCCAAAAAGGAGCGTGAAAAGTGGGGGCGCATGATTGAGGAGTACCTAACGACTCGGGAAAATCTCCGTGCCGTGGTCAGTCTGGTGGATCTCCGTCACGACCCGTCAGCAGATGATGTGCAGATGTACGAATTTCTCAAGTATTATGAGATTCCGGTTATCATCGTTGCGACCAAGGCGGACAAGATTCCTCGTGGTAAGTGGAACAAGCACGAATCAGCAATCAAAAAGAAATTAAACTTTGACCCAAGTGACGACTTCATCCTCTTTTCATCTGTCAGCAAGGCAGGGATGGATCAGGCTTGGGATGCAATATTAGAAAAATTGTGAGGGAAAGAAATGGCAAAAACAATTCATACAGACAAAGCTCCAAAAGCAATCGGACCTTATGTTCAAGGAAAAATCGTTGGTAATCTTTTGTTTGCGAGCGGTCAAGTTCCCCTATCTCCTGAAACTGGAGAAATTGTAGGAGAAACGATCCAAGAACAGACAGAACAAGTCTTGAAAAATATCGGTGCTATTTTGGCTGAAGCTGGAACAGACTTTGACCATGTTGTCAAAACAACTTGCTTCTTGAGCGATATGAATGACTTTGTTCCTTTTAACGAGGTTTACCAGACTGCCTTTAACGAGGAGTTCCCAGCTCGTTCAGCTGTAGAGGTTGCACGTCTTCCTCGTGATGTAAAAGTCGAAATTGAAGTGATCGCAGAGATTGGATAAGCTAGTTGAAGTTTGGCTCTGCCAAACTTTTTTTGATATAAGGAGAGATAGATGACAAAGAAACAACTTCACCTGGTGATTGTGACAGGGATGAGTGGCGCAGGGAAAACGGTAGCCATTCAGTCCTTCGAGGATTTGGGATATTTCACTATTGACAATATGCCGCCAGCCCTCTTGCCAAAGTTTTTGCAGTTGGTAGAGACCAAGGATGATGACCACAAACTGGCCTTGGTAGTCGATATGCGGAGCCGTTCCTTCTTTTCAGAGATTCAGGCCGTTTTGGATGAATTGGAAAACCAAGACGATTTGGACTTCAAAATTCTCTTTTTAGATGCAGCAGATAAGGAATTGGTGGCACGCTATAAGGAAACTAGAAGAAGTCACCCTCTAGCTGCTGATGGTCGGATTTTAGATGGCATCAAGCTGGAACGCGAACTCCTAGCACCTTTGAAAAACATGAGTCAAAATGTGGTGGATACAACAGAACTCACTCCTCGTGAACTGCGTAAAACCATTGCAGAGCAATTTTCAGACCAAGAACAAGCCCAGTCTTTCCGTATCGAAGTCATGTCTTTTGGATTCAAGTATGGTATCCCTATTGATGCAGACTTGGTCTTTGATGTCCGTTTCTTGCCGAATCCATACTACCTCCCTGAACTCCGTAATCAGACAGGTGAGGATCAAGCAGTTTATGACTATGTGATGAATCATGAAGAGTCTGAAATTTTCTATCAGCACTTACTCGCCTTGATTGAGCCCATTTTGCCAAGTTACAAAAAAGAAGGCAAGTCTGTTTTAACTATCGCAGTAGGATGTACAGGTGGACAGCACCGTAGTGTGGCCTTTGCCAAACGAATCGCTGAGGACCTTGCTAAAAACTGGCCTGTCAATGAAAGCCATCGTGACAAAGACAGAAGAAAGGAAACGGTAAACCGTTCATGAGAAAACCAAAGATAACGGTAATTGGTGGAGGAACTGGTATCCCCGTCATTTTGAAAAGCTTGCGAGAAAAGGATGTTGATATCGCAGCCATCGTAACGGTAGCTGATGATGGTGGATCTTCTGGTGAACTAAGAAAGAATATCCAACAGCTGACACCACCAGGTGATCTTCGCAATGTTCTGGTAGCCATGTCGGATATGCCTAAATTTTATGAGAAAGTTTTTCAGTACCGCTTCTCAGAAGAGGCTGGAGCTTTTGCGGGTCATCCGCTAGGAAATATTATCATTGCTGGCCTATCTGAAATGCAAGGGTCCACTTATAATGCCATGCAGCTGCTAAGTCTCTTTTTCCACACAACAGGAAAAATTTACCCATCAAGCGATCAGCCTCTGACACTGCATGCAGTCTTTAAAGACGGTTCTGAGGTGGTAGGTGAGAGCCATATTGCAGATCATCCGGGCATGATTGATCATGTCTATGTGACCAATACCTTGGATGATGAAACGCCGCAAGCTAGCCGTCGAGTAGTCAATACCATTCTCGAGAGTGACATGATTGTCTTGGGGCCTGGTTCCCTCTTTACATCGATTTTGCCCAATATTGTCATTGAGGAGATTGGGCAGGCTCTCTTGGAGACTAAGGCTGAGATCGCCTATGTCTGCAATATCATGACCCAGCGTGGGGAAACAGAGTACTTTTCAGACAGTGACCACGTGGAAGTCCTCCATCGACACTTAGGTCGGCCTTTTATTGATACGGTCTTGGTTAATATCGAAAAGGTTCCTAGAGAATACATGGATACCAACCGTTTCGATGAATATTTGGTTCAGGTAGAGCATGACTTTGCTGGTCTTTGCAAGCAGGTTCCTCGTGTGATTTCATCCAACTTCCTTCGTTTGGAAAATGGAGGTGCCTTCCATGATGGCGATTTGATTGTAGACGAATTGATGCGCATTATACAGGTGAGAAAATGAGTTTTACAGTTGCAGTAAAAGAGGAAATTCTTGGTCAACATCATCTAAGCCGCCATGAATTGTCTGCCATCATCAAGATGTCTGGCAGTATCGGTCTCTCGACTTCTGGCCTGACCTTGTCAGTTGTAACTGAAAATGCTAAGTTGGCTCGGCACCTCTATGAGTCTTTTCTCCATTTTTATGAGATCAAGTCAGAAATTCGTCACCATCAGAGAAGCAATCTTCGCAAGAATCGTGTCTACACGGTCTATACCGATGAGAGGGTGCAGGAGCTTTTAGCTGATTTGCGGCTTGCGGATTCCTTCTTTGGTTTGGAGACGGGTATTGATCCCGATATTTTAGCAGATGAGGAGGCTGGACGTGCTTACTTATGTGGGGCCTTTCTGGCAAATGGCAGCATCCGAGATCCTGAGTCTGGCAAGTACCAGTTGGAGATCAGTTCCGTTTATCTGGACCATGCCCAAGGACTAGCCTCTCTCCTCCAGCAATTTTTACTGGATGCCAAGGTTATTGAGCGAAAGAAAGGTGCAGTTACCTATCTCCAGCGTGCAGAGGACATCATGGATTTCTTGATCGTAATTGGGGCTATGCAGGCGCGTGATAACTTTGAGCGCGTCAAGATTTTGCGTGAAACTCGTAACGATCTCAATCGAGCCAATAACGCTGAAACAGCCAATATCGCTCGAACGGTTTCTGCTAGTATGAAGACCATCAACAATATCAGTAAAATCAAAGATAGAATGGGTTTGGAAAATTTACCCGTGGATTTGCAAGAGGTAGCGCAGTTGCGGATTCAGCATCCAGACTACTCTATCCAGCAGCTGGCAGATAGCCTGAGCAATCCCTTGACTAAAAGTGGCGTCAATCACAGACTTAGAAAAATAAACAAGATCGCAGATGAACTATAAAACCACGAATCAGTTGATCCGTGGTTCTTTTCTTATAAACTGGTCGAGTGTTTGGGTTGAACTTTTTGTTCCGGGTCAATGTAGTTGATGGCATTGTTAACAGCTGTTGGAGCTTCACCTAGTCCTGTAGCAATCAAGTCAATCTTTCCTTCGTAGTAGCAGCAGTCTCCGATAGCATAGATACCTGCTTGGCTAGACTCTTGCTTGCTGTTGACGATAATCTTGTGACGGTTGAGGTCCAGTCCCCAATTTTTAAGATTACCGACAGATGATTTGAAACCATAGTTGACAAAGAGGTGGTCTACTTCGATAGTTTCAGTTTCTTCTGCTTTGACTTTGGTGATTTCTAGTTTGTCGAGTGTTTTACCATCTCCAAGGAGTTGGCTAGGGACGAACGGTGTCTTGATGGTTACAGATGATTCTTGCAAGGCTTGCACACTATGTTCCAAGGCGCGGAAATTATCTCTGCGGTGAACAAGGGTAGTTGGGGAAATCTTTTCAAAAGCCAATGCCCAGTCAACTGCTGAGTCCCCGCCACCAAGGATGGTTACTTTCTTGCCAGCGTATTGCTGAATGTTGGAAACGTGGTAGTGGATATTTTCATAGCTCTCAACACCGTCTAATTCTAGTGGACGTGGTTTAAATGCGCCACCACCCATGGCAATGATGACTGTTTTGGTCAGGTGGCTTCCCTTATTAGTTGTGATGGTAAAACCTTGATCTTGTTTCTCGATTTCTAGAACAGTTTCGTTGAGGTGAACAGGCGTTTCAAAGCCGTTTAGCTGTTCAATCAAGCGATTGGTCAATTCTTCTCCAGTTAAGTTTGGAAAACCTGGCACATCAAGGATTTGCTTCTCAGGGTAGAGGATGGCTGGTTGACCACCGAGCTGGGGAAGGGAGTCGATGATTTGGACTTTGGCTTGGCGTAGGTGAGCGTAAAAGGCAGCAAAGAGCCCAACAGGACCGCCACCTACAATAGTAATATCATAGAGTTGAGACATGATTTCTCCTTCGTTTTTTCTAATCAGTTTATTTTATCATATTTTTGCTTAATTTAAAATGAGGTAGGATAGGGAAAAAATGGGCAAAAAATGGTATAATGGTACAGAAAGTGTTTTGACGGGGAGGAGGCCAGGGATGAATTTTCAACAATTATCCAATTTGCAATACTGGACGAGTTTGTTTTCAAGTCCTTGGACAATAGTCACCAATCTGATTGATATTCTCATTGTGACTTATATTTTATATCATTTTACCAAAGCGATTGCAGGGACCAAAATCATGATTTTGGTGCGGGGTGTTCTGGTCTTTATTTTAGGCCAGATTCTGTCCAATATGATTGGTTTGACGACCATTTCTTGGTTGATTAATCAGATCATCACTTATGGGGTTATCGCAGCAGTAGTTATCTTTTCACCAGAGATTCGGACTGGTTTGGAACGATTGGGCCGGGCTACGGATTTCTTCTACAATGCCCCTATTAGTGCGGAAGAGCAAATGGTTCGTGCCTTTGTCAAATCAGTCGAGTACATGAGCCCTCGTAAGATTGGTGCTCTGGTAGCTGTTCAGCGCGTGAGAACCTTGCAGGAATATATCTCAACTGGGATTCCTCTAGATGCTAAGATTTCCTCTGAGTTATTGATTAATATCTTTATCCCCAATACACCCTTACACGATGGAGCGGTCATTGTCAGAGAAGATCGGATTGCCGTAACTTCAGCCTACCTACCCCTGACTGAAAATACAGGAATTTCCAAGGAGTTTGGGACACGTCACAGGGCAGCGATTGGTTTGTCAGAAGTATCGGATGCTCTTACCTTTGTGGTTTCAGAGGAAACAGGCGGAATCTCAATCACCTATAATGGAGTCTTTAAGCATGATTTGACCTTGGAAGAGTTTGAATCGGAGTTAAGAAGAATCTTGCTTCCAACATCAGAGAAAAAACAAGGTCTGAAAGAGCGTTTGCTAGGAGGATTGAAACATGAGAAAAAATAGTCTTTATATTATTTCTTCCTTCTTTTTCGCCTGCATCCTCTTTATCTATGCGACTTCAACAAACTATCAGAATAGCAACAGTGCCAGACAGGTGAGGACAGAAACCTATACCAATACGGTTCTTAATGTCCCAATCGATATTCAGTATGACAGTGATCAGTACTTTATTAGTGGTTTTACATCTGAAGTGACCGTCTTTCTGACTGGGTCAAACAGAGTTGCTTTGGCGAGTGAGATGCAGGAAAGCACTCGGAAATTCAAGGTCAAAGCTGACTTAACCAATGCCAGTGTAGGAACCATCGAAGTTCCTCTAACCATTGAAAATTTACCGAGTGGTTTGACGGCTGTTGCAACTCCGCAAAAGATAACAGTGAAGGTTGGTAAAAAAGCAAAACGTGATAATGTAATTGTTGTGCCGGAGATTGACCCTAGCCAGATTGATTCTCGTGTCAAAATTGATACAGTCACTGTGTCTGATGAAAAAGTAACGGTTATTAGTGACGAGGAGACTCTCTCTAGAGTGGATCGAGTTATTGCCATCTTGCCGACGAGTGAACGGATAACAGGTAACTACTCGGCCTCTGTTCCACTACAAGCAGTTGACAAAAATGGGAATGTCCTACCAAGCGTCATTATGCCATTTGACACTACAATGAAAATTACAACCAAAACAGTATCGTCTAGCTCGAGTTCTTCGTCAACGACCTCGTCAACAGGGTCCTCGACTAGCAGCTCGTCTTCAACGAGTTCAGAAACAAAACCAGACTCGTCTAAACAAGAATAAATAAAAAAGTAGAAAAGGATGATTAACAAAATGGGTAAATATTTTGGAACCGATGGAGTCCGTGGAGAAGCAAACGTAGAACTGACGCCAGAATTAGCCTTTAAATTGGGACGTTTTGGTGGTTATGTTCTTAGCCAACATGAAACGGAAGCCCCTAAAGTCTTTGTAGGACGTGATACACGTATCTCAGGAGAAATGCTAGAATCTGCCTTGGTGGCAGGTCTTCTATCAGTAGGAATTCACGTCTACAAACTCGGTGTTCTTGCAACACCAGCAGTAGCTTATTTGGTTAAAACTGAGGGAGCTAGTGCGGGTGTCATGATTTCCGCTAGTCACAACCCAGCCCTTGATAATGGAATTAAGTTCTTTGGAGGCGATGGCTTCAAACTTGATGACGAAAAAGAAGCAGAAATCGAAGCCTTGTTGGACGCTGCCGAAGACACTCTTCCTCGTCCGAGTGCAGAGGGCTTGGGAACCTTGGTGGACTATCCAGAAGGCTTACGTAAGTATGAAGGCTACCTTGTTTCAACAGGAGCTCCTCTTGAAGGAATGAAAGTGGCCTTGGACACAGCAAACGGTGCAGCATCTACAAGTGCCCGTCAAATCTTTGCAGACCTTGGGGCTCAAATAACTGTTATCGGTGAGACACCAGATGGTCTGAATATCAACTTGAATGTGGGTTCTACACATCCAGAAGCTCTTCAAGAAGTGGTCAAAGAAAGCCAGTCAGCTATTGGTTTGGCCTTTGACGGAGACAGTGACCGTTTGATTGCTGTTGATGAAAATGGTAACATCGTCGATGGTGATAAGATCATGTACATCATCGGGAAATACCTTTCTGAAAAAGGCCAGTTGGCTCAAAACACCATCGTGACAACGGTTATGTCTAACCTTGGTTTCCATAAGGCCTTGGAGAGTGCTGGCATTAATAAGGAAGTCACTGCAGTTGGTGACCGCTATGTCGTTGAAGAAATGAGAAAATCAGGCTACAATCTTGGTGGTGAACAATCAGGCCACGTTATCTTGATGGACTACAATACAACTGGTGATGGTCAATTATCAGCTGTCCAATTGACTAAAATCATGAAAGAAACAGGCAAGAGCTTGTCTCAACTAGCATCAGAAGTGACGATTTACCCACAAAAACTGGTCAATATCCGAGTGGAAAATGCCATGAAAGAGAAAGCCATGGAAGTACCAGCCATCAAGACAATCATCGAAAAGATGGAAGAAGAAATGGCAGGGAACGGTCGTATCCTTGTCCGCCCAAGTGGTACCGAGCCTCTCTTGCGCGTCATGGCAGAAGCTCCTACGACAGAAGAAGTTAACTACTACGTAGATACGATTGCTGCTGTTGTTAAAGATGAAATCGGAATTGACTAAAGCCTAGAAAACTAGATGAAATGATAAAAATGTGGTACAATTGCATAGTAAATTGTAGCAATGGGAGAGAAAAATGAATCTTAAACGAGAACAAGAATTTGTTAGCCAGTATCACTTTGATGCTCGTAACTTTGAATGGGAAAATGAAAATGGAGCTCCTGAAACCAAGGTAGACGTGAACTTTCAGTTGCTCCAACATGACCAAGAAAACCAAGTGACTTCGCTTGTCGTTATCTTGAGTTTCATGATTGTCTTTGACAAATTTGTCATCAGCGGAACGATTTCTCAAGTTAACCACGTGGAAGGTCGCATTGTCAACGAACCAAGCGAATTTAACCAAGAAGAAGTTGAAACTCTGGCACGTCCATGTTTGAACATGCTCAACCGTTTGACGTATGAAGTAACAGAAATCGCCTTGGATCTTCCAGGGATCAATTTGGAGTTTTAGTCATGAAATTAGCTGTCATTACAGATTCTTCAGCCTATTTAGAGGACAAGACGCTGCAAAGAGAGAATCTATTTATCTTGGATATTCCTGTCAATATTGATGGGGAGGAGTATGTTGAAGGTGTCAATCTGACTGCTGAGGAATTTTATCAAAAAATGGCTCAGTCTGTAGAATTGCCTAAAACCAGTCAACCAAGTATTGCCAAATTGGATGAGATTCTAAGCTCCTTGAAAGATGAAGGCTATACCCATGTCTTGGGACTCTTTCTTTCGTCAGGAATTTCAGGCTTTTATCAGAACATCCAATACATGTTGGATGAGTATGATGGCTTGACCATTGCCTTTCCAGATACCCATATCACAAGCTCTCCTCTAGGATTTATGGTGGAAAGTACCTTTGAGTGGGCAGAACAAGGTGATGATTTTGCCCAGATTCAGGAGAAGTTGGGGATCCAAATTGCTGATAATTCAGCCTTTATCATAGTAGATGACCTCGACCACCTGGTTAAGGGAGGACGTTTGTCAAATGGGGCAGCTATCTTAGGGAATCTCCTCAGTATCAAGCCGATCCTTTACTTTAATGACCAAGGAGTGATTGAAGTTTACGAAAAAGTTCGTACGGAAAAGAAAGCAATCAAACGTTTGGTGGAAATCATCAAGGAGTTGACAAAAGATGGGGACTACCGTATAACAGTCATTCATGGGAACGCTCCTCAAAAGGCAGCGGATTTACGTCAGTTTTTGATGGAGAGTGGTGTGACTGCTGAAATTCCAATTGAAACCTTTGGTAGTGTCATTGGGACCCACCTTGGAGAAGGTAGTATCGCCTTGAGCTATACACCAATCGTCTAAATTGTTCTTACAAGTTTTGTATCTTAGACAGGAGTAGAGATGAGTATTCGAGTAATTATTGCCGGTTTTAAGGGGAAGATGGGTCAAGCTGCTTGTCAGATGGTCTTGGCTGATCCAGACTTGGGCTTGGTCGCAGTTTTGGATCCTTTTGAGTCTGAGTCAGAATGGCAGGGAATTCCTGTCTTCAATGATAAGGCTGACTTGGCTGGTGTTGAAGCGGATGTCTGGGTGGATTTTACTACACCAGCCGTTGCCTACGAAAATACACGCTTTGCTCTTGAAAATGGCTTTGCTCCAGTAGTTGGAACAACAGGATTCACTAGTGAAGAAATTACAGAACTAAAAGCATTTTCCCGTGAACAAGATTTGGGTGGTTTGATTGCCCCTAACTTTGCCCTGGGAGCTGTCTTGCTTATGCAATTTGCGGCGCAGGCTGCCAAATATTTCCAAAATGTGGAGATTATCGAGCTCCATCATGACAAGAAAAAAGATGCTCCGAGTGGAACAGCCATTAAAACGGCCGAGCTGATGGCAGAAGTTCGAGAGTCTATCCAACAAGGTGCGCCTGATGAGGAAGAATTGATTGCTGGTGCCCGTGGTGCTGATTTTGATGGCATGCGGATCCACTCAGTTCGTTTGCCAGGCTTGGTAGCTCATCAGGAAGTCATTTTTGGCAATCAGGGAGAAGGATTGACCCTTCGTCATGACTCCTATGATCGCAGCTCCTTCATGACAGGGGTCAATTTGGGAATCAAAGAAGTTGTCAAGCGTCATGAGCTTGTCTATGGATTAGAACACTTATTATGAGATTAACGCAAATGCCTTCTGAATTTCAGAAGGCTTTACCAGTATTAGAAAAAATTAAAGAAGCAGGTTTTGAAGCCTATTTTGTTGGGGGCTCTGTTCGAGATGCCCTCCTCAATCGTCCCATCCACGATGTGGATATTGCGACTTCTTCCTATCCAGAGGAGACCAAGCAGATTTTTCCGCGAACAGCCGATATCGGAATCGAGCACGGAACTGTTTTAGTTTTAGATGGGGCCGAGGAATATGAAGTGACGACCTTTCGGACCGAAGATGTCTATGTGGACTACCGTAGACCCAGTGCGGTTTCCTTTGTGCGTTCGCTAGAAGAAGACCTCAAGCGCCGTGATTTCACAGTCAATGCCTTCGCTTTGGATGAGACAGGCGAAATCATTGACTTGTTTCAGGGTTTAGAGGATTTGGAAAACCAAGTCTTGCGAGCAGTTGGAGTAGCTAGTGAGCGTTTTAACGAAGATGCTCTGCGAATTATGCGTGGTTTCCGTTTTCAGGCCAGTCTTGGTTTTAAACTTGAGTCAGAAACTTTTGAAGCGATGAAGACTTTGACGCCACTTTTGGAGAAAATTTCTGTGGAGCGCACCTTCGTTGAGTTTGATAAACTCTTGCTGGCACCTTTTTGGCGAGTGGGTCTGTCTTCCATGATTGAGAGTCGAGCTTATGACTATCTTCCAGACATGGCAGGAAGCCAGGACAAGCTCAACAGACTGTTTGATTTGGAGACTGATTTCACTTTTGAGTCTTCCGAACAAGCCTGGGCAGCTCTATTGTGGGCTTTGGAGATTAAAGATGCACAGCCATTTTTGAAACATTGGAAGACCTCACGTCAATTTGCAAAGCAAGTACAGGATTTGCTGACTATTTTGACTTTGCGAGAAGAAGGAGAGCTGAGCAAGCGCGATTGTTACCGCTTTGACTTGAATTCCCTTCTACAAGCTGAAAGTCTTCGTCAGGCCCAAGGGAAAGCAGTCAACCCACAAACCATCAAAGAAACTTACCATAGTTTGACCATTCATGATAAGAAAGAAATCCAGATTAATGGTGGCATTTTGATTAAGGAATATGGTTACCAGCCAGGACCAGACTTGGGAGATATTTTAACAGAGATTGAGTTTGCCATTGTCGATGGAGAGTTGGAAAATGATCGTCAAGCTATCCATGCTTACCTGAGGGAGAAAAAATGAGTGATTTTATCGTTGAAAAACTAAGCAAATCCGTTGGTGACAAGACAGTTTTTAAGGATATTTCCTTTATCATCCATGACTTGGATAGAATCGGTCTGATTGGTGTCAATGGAACGGGTAAGACCACCCTTTTAGACGTCCTTTCTGGCGTTTCTGGCTTTGATGGTGATGTTAGTCCTTTTTCAGCTAAGAATGACTACAAGATTGGCTACTTGACTCAGAATCCAGATTTTGATGATAGCAAGACGGTCTTGGATACGGTTCTTTCCAGCGACCTCAAGGAAATTCAGCTCATTCGTGAGTATGAGTTGATCATGCTCCACTACAATGAGGACAAGCAGGCTCGTTTGGAACGGGTCATGGCAGAGATGGATTCTCTCCAAGCTTGGGAAATCGAGAGTCAGGTCAAGACGGTCCTCAGCAAGCTGGGTATTCAGGACTTGTCGACTCCAGTTGGTGAATTGTCAGGTGGTCTGAGAAGACGGGTCCAGTTGGCGCAAGTTCTCCTAGGCAACCACGATCTCTTGTTACTGGACGAGCCGACCAACCATCTGGATATTGCGACTATTGAGTGGCTGACTCTTTTTTTGAAAAATTCCAAGAAGACCGTTCTCTTTATCACCCACGATCGTTATTTCCTAGATGCACTATCAACGCGGATTTTCGAGTTGGACCGAGCAGGCTTGACCGAGTATCAGGGAAATTATCAGGACTATGTTCGCCTCAAGGCAGAACAAGATGAGCGTGACGCAGCTCTTCTCCACAAAAAAGAACAACTTTATAAGCAAGAACTGGCCTGGATGCGCAGACAACCACAGGCACGTGCGACCAAGCAACAAGCCCGTATCAATCGTTTCCATGACTTGAAAAAGGAAGTTTCAGGTGGCGTTGCTGAAACAGACTTGACCATGAACTTTGAAACCAGTCGGATTGGGAAAAAAGTCATCGAGTTTCAGAATGTTTCCTTTGCTTATGAGAACAAGCCCATTTTGCAAGATTTTAATCTCTTGGTGCAAGCTAAAGACCGTATCGGAATCGTTGGGGATAATGGTGTCGGGAAGTCAACTCTGCTTAATCTCATTGCAGGAAGTCTTGAGCCGACTAAAGGCCAAGTGATCATCGGTGAGACGGTTCGCATCGCCTATTTCTCTCAACAAATTGAGGACCTGGATGAAAGCAAGCGCGTTATCAATTACCTGCAGGAAGTAGCAGAAGAGGTAAAGACCAGTGGTGGGTCTACGACTTCCATCGCTGAGTTGCTGGAGCAGTTCCTTTTCCCACGTTCGGCGCATGGAACCCTGATTGAGAAATTGTCTGGTGGAGAGAAAAAGCGTCTTTATCTCCTCAAACTGCTCTTGGAAAAACCAAATGTTCTCCTTTTGGATGAGCCGACAAATGACTTGGACATTGCAACCTTGACAGTCTTGGAAAATTTCTTGCAGAGCTTTGCCGGCCCTGTCTTGACAGTTAGCCACGACCGTTATTTCTTGGATAAGGTAGCAACCAAGATTCTCGCTTTTGAGGATGGTAAGATTCGTCCTTTCTTTGGTCATTACACCGACTACCTTGATGAAAAAGTCTTTGAAACAGAGATGTCCAATCAAGTGCAAAAGGCAGAAAAGGAAAAAGTAGTCAAGGTCCGTGAAGACAAGAAACGTATGACCTACCAAGAAAAGCAGGAGTGGGCAAGCATTGAAGGGGATATTGAAGCCTTGGAAAACCGTATCGCTGCTATTGAAGAAGAAATGCAGGCAAATGGCTCTGACTTTGGAAAACTAGCGACTCTTCAAAAAGAACTAGACGAGAAAAACGAAGAACTCCTTGAAAAATACGAACGCTATGAATACCTAAGTGAGTTGGCATGATGAAAGAAAAAGTCATTAAACGTAGTCCCAAGAAAATCATTTGGAATGCCTTGTTTGGTCTAGCTTCGGTGCTTTTCTTCTTGTTACCTCTCTCTTATCTCCATTCGTATTCGGAAAAGGGGACGGGACTTCATACGATAAGTCTTTTGTTAATGCTGCTTGTCCTCTTTTGCGCTGGAGTAGTAATTTATCAGACTTATAGACTTTTAAGCTGGGATAAGGAATATTTGAGATGTACAGTTAAGGGGTTTTACTACAAACCGAATCCAAAGAAACCCAGTCATTTCTACGCTTGGGCTGATGTAGAGGAATTTTCCTTCTCTCGGATTCGAGGGAAGTATAGGGATTCCTATCGGATTGAAGTTTTTTTAAAAAACAAGGAAAATGCGAAATCCCAATCCTTTCTAGCTCTGTTGAAGAGAAGGATTCTCCCTTTTCATCCGTCAGCAGATTTAATTATCCCTATCTTTCTACTAGATGTAGGTCTTCCTGAAAGGGTCTATGAGACCATGAAGTACTACGAAAGAGAATGGCGGGTCGAACAAAATCGTCAAGCAAGAAAAGAGGCAAAACAAGCTTCGAAAAGCAAATCTTTCAAACCGTCATAGTCTGTCTTTGCTTAAAGTAGAATAATCAAAAAGGCCCTATCCATTGGATAGGGTTACTGTTTGTCTTCTTTTTTAGTTTCCTGGTGGAAAATATTTTGCCAAGTCTCATGGCGACGCCAGATACTGGTATGGACGATACCATCTAGCTCATAGCAAATGAGCTTGGTTTTCTGACTAATGGAAGTGATTTGAATATCCTTAATCGCAGCACTAAGTTCTTTTTCAGTCTTATAAGCCTCTTTATCCATCTGCTCCCCATCTTGACGAATATAGATAAAGTCCTTAGCAAGGAGTTCTTCTAATTGATTGCCTTGGTCGATCAATTGCTCGCGCATGAGTAGTTTTTTATAGACATTGTCCAAAATCTCGTCCTCAGGTATAGGAGCAGGTTCGATATGGACATCGGTGTCAAATACTCCAAAGCGATCCGCCAGCATGGATTCGACCTGGTCTGCAATCTCATGACTTTCATAAACTGACAAGTCCGGATTCATCTCCAGCGTGATATCCAGGTAGATATTGCTACCGTAGGTACGCCCTCTTTGGGACTTGACCTTACTAATCTTTGGAATCTCCATGATGGCCTTTTGGTAGTCCTCTAGCAGACGGTCATTAAAGCCATCTGAAAGACTGAAGGAAGACTCGATAAAGATATCATAGGCTGTCTTTAAGATAAAGAAGGTGATAATGATAGCGACCAATTTATCCACGATAGGGTAATTGAAACTGCTAGCCAGGATAGCAATGGAAGTTCCAAGTGAGGTGACAGCATCGGAAAGATTGTCCTTGGCAGCTGCCTTGAGAGCCTTGGATTTGGATTTCTTACTGAGGCGTGTGTTATAGAGATAAACAGCAAACATGACCGCTGCTGAAATGATTCCTAGAATCGCTCCCAGAGGATCAATGGGTGTTTGTTCCCGACTGAGGATTTTTTGAATGGTGTCCCGAAGCACATCAAAACCAACATAGAACATGATGATGGAAGTAATCAAGCTAGCCAAATCTTCAATCTTCCAGTGACCAAAGCGATGGTCACGGTCTGCAGGTTGGCGGGCCATCCGAATCCCAATCAAGAGAGCAACGTTTCCGATAATATCGGATACGTTGTTGAAACCATCTGCCACCAAACTGGAAGAATGCAGGAGGTGACCAGTTGCCAATTTTGCCGCAGACAAGAGGAGGTAGGTTGAAATACTGATAATGGCTCCACGCTCTGCCAATTTGAGATTTGACATGGATTGGTTCATCGGGCTTCCTTTCTAGTCATATAGTATTCTACCATTATACTGGTTTTCAAAGGAAAATTCAAATTTAGTCTTGTTTCATCTGATTCTAACCCTTGAAAACTTTTCAAATTTTGATATAATAGTACTACTCAAGGGAGTAGCTGGCAGAAACCTGTGATAGTGTCGTCATTCCGAATTGTATACTGAAAAGTATGTTTTCCGGCACTATCTTAAACAGCGAGACTTGTTATGATTAACAGGTCTCTTTTTGTTTGTCATAAAACTAAAAGAGAACTTGTTTTGCACACAATGTCAAGGAGGAGACACATGTCAAAAGAACAAAAACGCCAAGCGTTTTATACTCAGAGTCCTGAAGAGGTCTTGAAGTCAGTTGAAGCAACTGAGCAAGGTCTTTCGTCAAGCGAAGCGCAGAAACGCCTAGCTGAATATGGACGCAATGAACTGGAAGAGGGTGAGAAAAAATCACTCCTAGTCAAGTTTATCGAGCAATTTAAGGATTTGATGATTATCATCCTAATTGCTGCGGCTATCTTGTCAGTCGTAACTTCTGGTGGGGAAGATATCGCAGATGCCATCATTATCCTTGCCGTGGTTATCATCAACGCTGCCTTCGGTGTTTACCAAGAAGGAAAAGCAGAAGAAGCCATAGAGGCCCTCAAGTCTATGTCTAGTCCAGCTGCTCGCGTTATTCGTGATGGACACATGGCGGAGATTGACTCTAAAGAATTGGTGCCAGGTGATATCGTCGCCCTTGAAGCTGGTGATGTAGTGCCAGCAGACCTACGATTGCTAGAAGCTAATTCTCTTAAAATCGAAGAAGCAGCTCTAACAGGTGAGTCTGTTCCAGTTGAAAAAGACTTGACAGTCGAGCTCGCTGCAGATGCTGGTATTGGTGACCGTGTCAATATGGCCTTCCAAAACTCAAATGTGACTTATGGTCGTGGTCTTGGTGTTGTTGTCAATACAGGTATGTATACTGAAGTGGGTCATATCGCTGGCATGCTCCAAGATGCGGATGAGACAGACACGCCACTCAAACAAAACTTGAACAACCTTTCTAAGGTTTTGACCTATGCAATTTTGGTCATTGCCCTTGTTACTTTTGTAGTTGGAGTCTTCATTCAAGGTAAAGATCCACTTGGTGAGTTGATGACCTCTGTTGCGCTTGCTGTTGCAGCCATTCCAGAAGGACTTCCTGCTATCGTAACGATCGTTCTTGCCCTTGGTACTCAAGTTTTGGCCAAACGAAACTCTATCGTTCGTAAGTTGCCAGCAGTAGAAACACTTGGTTCGACTGAAATCATCGCTTCTGATAAGACTGGTACACTTACTATGAACAAGATGACGGTTGAAAAAGTCTTCTACGATGCAGCCCTACATGATTCTGCTGATGACATTGAACTTGGCTTGGACATGCCGCTTCTTCGTTCTGTTGTCTTGGCCAACGATACCAAGATTGATGCTGAAGGTAACCTGATCGGGGATCCAACGGAAACAGCCTTCATCCAGTATGCCTTGGACAAGGGCTACGATGTTAAAGGGTTCTTAGAGAAATATCCTCGTGTAGCTGAATTGCCGTTTGACTCAGATCGTAAACTCATGTCAACGGTTCATCCATTGCCAGATGGTAAATTCCTCGTGGCAGTCAAAGGGGCTCCAGATCAACTTTTGAAACGTTGTGTTGCTCGTGATAAAGCTGGAGATGTTGCTCCGATTGATGAGAAAGTCACTGAATTAATCCATACAAACAACTCGGAAATGGCTCACCAAGCCTTGCGTGTCCTTGCAGGTGCTTATAAGATTATCGATAGTATTCCAGAAAATCTTACTTCTGAAGAGCTTGAAAACAACTTGATCTTTACTGGTTTGATTGGGATGATTGACCCTGAGCGCGCCGAAGCAGCAGAAGCCGTTCGTGTCGCTAAGGAAGCGGGAATCCGCCCAATCATGATCACTGGTGACCACCAAGACACAGCAGAAGCTATTGCTAAACGTTTGGGAATTATCGACGAAAATGACTCGGAAGACCATGTTTTGACTGGTGCTGAGCTTAACGAACTTTCTGATGAAGAATTTGAAAAAGTCGTTGGTCAATACTCTGTTTATGCGCGTGTATCTCCGGAACACAAGGTTCGTATTGTCAAGGCTTGGCAAAACCAAGGTAAGGTCGTTGCCATGACAGGTGACGGTGTCAACGATGCGCCAGCTCTGAAAACAGCCGATATCGGTATCGGTATGGGAATCACTGGTACAGAGGTTTCTAAGGGAGCTTCTGACATGATCCTTGCAGATGATAACTTTGCGACTATCATCGTCGCAGTTGAAGAAGGACGTAAGGTCTTCTCAAATATTCAAAAGACAATTCAGTACCTACTTTCTGCTAATACTGCTGAAGTATTAACTATCTTCCTATCAACCTTGTTTGGTTGGGATGTCCTACAGCCAGTTCATCTTTTGTGGATTAACTTGGTAACCGATACCTTCCCAGCTATCGCTCTTGGTGTTGAGCCAGCTGAGCCAGGTGTTATGACCCACAAACCACGTGGACGCAAGTCAAGCTTCTTTTCAGGTGGGGTCATGAGTTCTATCATCTATCAAGGTGTACTCCAAGGGGCTCTCGTCTTGACTGTTTATGGTCTTGCTCTTGCCTATCCAGTTCATGTAGGAGACAACCAAGCCATTCACGCGGATGCCCTCACTATGGCCTTTGCAACGCTCGGTTTGATTCAGCTCTTCCATGCCTACAATGTTAAGTCTGTTTACCAATCCATCTTGACAGTCGGACCATTCAAGTCTAAGACCTTCAACTGGTCTATCTTGGTATCCTTCATCCTCTTGATGGCAACAATCGTTGTAGAACCGCTTGAAGGTATCTTCCACGTAACCAAACTAGACTTGTCTCAATGGGCTATTGTTCTAGCTGGAAGCTTCTCAATGATCCTTATCGTCGAAATCGTTAAGTTTGTTCAACGTAAACTTGGTCTTGATAAGAACGCGATTTAAAAAGAAAGTCATCTTCGGATGGCTTTTTTTGCATTTGAGGGAAAGGAATAGAAGTTACTCCCTTTTGTGCTATAATAAAGTAAAGTTGTAAGGAGCGTAAGAGAATGGAAAAGAAAATTGTCCGAGATGTCTTATTCTTGTCGCAGGTCTCGAAACCTGCAAGTCAGGAAGACCTTTATCTGGCTAAGGATTTGCAGGATACCCTGCTGGCTAATCGCGAGACCTGTGTCGGTCTGGCGGCCAATATGATTGGCGTGCAGAAGCGTGTCATTATCTTTAATCTTGGCTTGGTTCCCATGGTCATGTTTAATCCCATTCTCCTTTCCTACAAAGGATCTTACGAGACAGAGGAAGGATGCTTGTCCTTGACTGGGGTGCGACCAACAACTCGCTATGAAACGATTACGGTATCTTATCGTGATAGCAAGTGGCAGGAACAGACCATTACGCTAACAGGTTTTCCAGCTCAGATCTGCCAACATGAACTGGATCATTTGGAAGGACGGATTATTTAGGAGGAATTCAGATGAAACGCATACTATTTGAACTTGTTTTTATCGCAACGACATGGTATATCTTTTTACCACCCTTCAATCTGACTAGCTGGGAATTCATCTTCTTTCTCTGTGGGCATTTGGTGGTGATGGGTATTTTGTTTAGTTTCCGCAAGGATACCAATCTCCTTAAAACTGTTCATGTACGTCATGGCAAGGCTGCCAAAGATCTCAATCTAGAAGGATTCCTTTTTACCAAACTTAGTAGAGGATTGTTTCTGGCTGCAGGACTCATCTTTGCCCTTGCTGGTCTGGTAAGCCTGGTAACCTCTAGCTTTTTCCAAGCAAAAAATTATGCTAATGTGGTGTCTATCACAGAAAAAGACTTTAAAGATTTTCCTAAGAGTGATACCAGTAAGGTTCCAATCCTAGATCGGAGCACTGCAGAGAAGATTGGAGACCGTTATCTAGGCTCTCTGACGGATAAGGTCTCCCAGTACGTAGCAGCAGATACTTATACCCAGCTGACGGTTGATGGCAAACCTTATCGAGTGACTCCTTTGGAGTATGCCGACCCGATCAAATGGTTTAATAATCAATCCAAGGGAATTGGTGAGTATATCAAGGTTGATATGGTGACAGGGAACGCTGAATTGGTAGACTTGAAAACACCGATGAAGTATTCAGACTCCGAGTACTTTAATCGCGATGTCAAACGTCATCTTCGAATCAAGTACCCAACCAAGATTTTTAAAACGCCCTCCTTTGAGGTGGATGATGAAGGCAATCCCTTCTATGTAGCAACCGTTTATCAAAAACAGTTTGGTCTAGGAGTCCCTCGCCCTTCGTCTGTTATTATCTTAGACGCCACCAATGGAGAAACCAAGGAATACAACTTGGATGAAGTCCCAGAATGGGTGGATCGTGTCTATCCAGCGGAAGAAACCATCGAGCAAATTAACTACAACGGTAAGTATAAAGACGGCTTCTGGAATGCCTTGATTTCTAAGAAAAACGTTACCCAAACGACAGAAGGCTATAACTATCTTTCTATCGGAAATGACATTTATCTCTACACTGGGGTGACTTCAGCAAACGCTGACGAAAGTAATCTAGGATTTATCCTTGAAAATATGCGCACTGGTGAAATCACCAAGTACAATCTAGCATCAGCAACCGAAGAATCAGCCCGTGCTTCCGCAGAAGGAGCAGTGCAGGAAAAAGCATATAAGGCTACCTTCCCTATCCTTGTCAATCTCAATGACAAACCACTCTATATCATGGGCTTGAAGGACAATGCAGGCTTGGTCAAGGAGTATGCATTGGTCGATGCCGTGGAGTATCAAAATGTCATCGTAGCAACTACGGTAGATGAACTCCTCAGCAAATATGCCAATAAAAACGACCTCGAGCTTGATAATGAAACGGTAGAAAACATCAAGGGAGTGGTTTCAGATCTTAAATCAGCTGTCATCAAGGGGGATACCGTCTATTTCTTTAAAGTTGATGGCAAGATTTATAAGGTCAAGGCTTCCGTGTCAGACGACCTTCCTTACCTCGAAAATGGCCAATCCTTTGAAGGTCAAGTTGGAAAAGATAATTACCTCAAGACCTTTAAAGTACAATAATACTCTTCGAAAATCAAATTCAAACTACGTCAGCTTCGCCTTGCCGTACTCAAGTACAGCCTGCGGCTAGCTTCCTAGTTTGCTCTTTGATTTTCATTGAGTATAAAAATAGGTTTTCTCAGTTCAAGGAGAAAAAAGATAAATTCTTATCTATCTTAACAAGCTTAGCTGGCACAGCCCTTGTTCTCGTGGCTATCTGATTAGGATGACCAAAATAAACAGAGAAACCTCGGTATGAACCGAGGTTTTTAAGATGAAATTCTTGGTCGTGGTTGAAAAATATGCTACACTAACAATATGAAAATTTTAATCCCAACAGCAAAAGAAATGAACACAGACCACCCTTGTATCGAAGCGCTCCCCTTGAGGGAAGAAAGTCAGGCAGTCCTTGACTCACTGGCGAATTACTCAGCTAGTGAATTAGAGACTTTTTATAAAGTATCTGCCGAGAAAGCTGAAGAAGAGTACGGCCATATTCAAGCTTTAAAAGATCACAGGGCTAAACATTATCCAGCCTTGAAACTCTTTGATGGTCTCATGTATCGCCACATCAAACGAGATGGTTTAACCGAGGCTGAACAAACCTATCTTGAAAATCATGTCCTGATTACCTCGGCTTTATACGGTGTTGTCCCAGCCTTGTCGCCTATGGCTCCACACCGTTTGGACTTTTTGATGAAATTAAAAGTAGCTGGTAAAACCCTAAAGACTCATTGGAAGTCAGCCTACGATGAGGCCCTACAAGATGAGAACTTGATATTCTCACTCCTATCATCAGAGTTTGAAACCGTATTTTCGAAGGAAATCAGAGAAAAGATGGTGACCTTCAAATTTATGGAGGACAAGGCAGGTCAGCTGAAGATCCACTCAACCATTTCAAAAAAAGCCCGTGGCGCCTTTTTGACCGCCTTGATAGAGGGGCAAGTCCAAACAGTCGAACAAGCTCGCCAGCTCCGCTTTGCCGGCTTTGACTACCGACCTGATTTATCCAGTGACTTAGAACTCGTCTTTGTGAAACAAGCATAAAACCAGCTCATTCGAGCTGGTTTTTGCTGTATTAGTTGATGGCTGCAAGAAGGTCGTCAGCTTGTTTTGCAAGTGATGAAGCAGTTGCTTCTTCTAACACCAATTTTCCGTCTGCCCAAGCAGAGTCATTGACACGAGCAGCTGTAAAATCACCAACGACTTGTGTACGGATAAATGGCAAGAGGTCTTTGTAAATAGCAAAGAGTTGATCGTGACCGGCATTGGCTACAGATGAGACAGTAACAAACTTGTCTTGGAGGGCAGAAGCACCACGTGTATCAGACAAGTCAATGGCACGAGAAAGCCAGTCAAGCAAGTTTTTCACTGTTCCAGGGATAGAGAAGTTGTAGACTGGGGAGAAGATCCAGATTGCATCAGCAGCAAGGACTGCTTCACGAGCAGCAGCTACAGCTGGATGAGTTGGAACTTCCAAATCTTGGCTGAAGAGAGGAACAGCTGAGTAATCAAGATAGCTAACTTCTGCTTTTCTAGCAAGTGCTTTTTCAGCTTCGAGGGCCATTTGGTGGTTGAAAGAACCTTGGCGAAGTGAACCGACGATAAATAGTACTTTTTTAGACATGATGTGTCTCCTTTAGTAAAAAATTTAAAGAGCGAACTCTTTTGTTGCCATCTATGTTACAACAAATGATACTAATTAGCAATAATTTTGCTCACAAATTTTTAAATTTTTTTAAAATGCGGATTAAGTCTTCCTTTTCGCCATCTTCTAAGATACTGAGTGCTTCTACGATCGAATCGATATGGTCAGGAAGAACCTCTTCGATTTTTCTGCGTCCTGCAGGTGTTAATTTCAGGAAAAAGGATCGACGATCTTTTGGGTCACAAGTTCTAGAAATCCACCCATCTCGAACCATATTTCGAATGACAACAGTCATATTTCCAGAAGTGGCTAGCATTTTTTCAATCAAATCCTGAATGCGTAGTTCCCCCTTGCTATAGAGGGTTTCCAAAACTGAAAATTGGGTGGGTGTTAGTCCGTGTTCTTTAGCGGCTTTGGCTTCATATGGTTTAAAAGTCCGTATGGCTTTATTGAGGACGATAGCCGTTTTTAAGTCTAATTGATTATCGGAAATTTTCTCTTTCAAATATTGTTTCATAAGGTTATTTTATCAATAATGAGAGAGAAAAACAAGAACTTATATTTTATAGGAAAAGAATCTTAGAATATTCCTGTCTTCACTTGTAATAAAGGAAGAGAGATGGTAAAATATACGAGTGAAACTAAGACAGAAAAAAGCAAAAAACAAGCTACTTATACAATATGGAATCGGCATTTCTCTGGTAGTACTAGTCATGACCACTTCCTTTCTTTATCTGATATCACTCAGTATGAAACCCTATCAAGATGCTAGAGTTGAGGGAGAAAAACTAGCCAAGCAGTATGCAGAATTGGAAAAAGCAGATCAGGTTGATTTTTTTAATGGTTCGGAAGCTTATTACAGCCTTCTGGGGCATAATAAAAAGCAAGAGGCCATTGCCGTACTGATTGAAAAGAATGACCACAAGATTTACGTTTATCAGCTAGATAAGGGGATTTCTCAAGACAAGGCAGCGACGATTTCGAGGGAAAAAGGAGCTAGTGACATTGACAAAGTCACTTTTGGTCGCTATCAGGACAAGCCGATTTGGGAAGTTAAGTCAGGAAACCAGTACTATCTGGTCGACTTTGAAACAGGAGCAGTGATCCAATAAGGAGGGCATATGAAACTATCCAAACGTGTACTAGAAATGGAAGAAAGCGTCACTCTAGCTAGTGATGCAAGAGCCAAAGCATTAAAAGCTCAGGGAAAGGACGTTCTTTTCTTAACCTTGGGACAGCCTGATTTTCATACTCCTGAAAACATTCAGGATGCAGCGGTGGAAGCGATTCGGGATGGACGAGCTTCCTTCTATACAGTTGCTTCAGGTCTACCAGAGTTAAAAGCAGCGGTTAATACCTATTTTGAACGCTACTATGGGTATTCCGTAGCGGCTAACGAGGTTACTTTTGCCACTGGTGCCAAGTTCTCTCTCTACACCTTCTTTATGGCTGTGGTCAATCCAGGTGATGAAGTCATCATCCCTACACCATACTGGGTCAGCTATGGAGACCAGGTCAAGATGGCAGAAGGTGTGCCAGTCTTTGTCCAGGCCAAGGAAGACAATCACTTTAAAGTAACAGTAGAGCAGCTAGAAGCAGCCCGAACAGATAAGACCAAGGTCTTGGTTCTCAATTCACCATCGAATCCGACTGGTATGATTTACTCCCGTGAGGAACTCATGGCTATCGGAAATTGGGCTGTTGTGCATGATGTCCTTATCCTAGCAGATGATATTTATGGCCGTTTGGTTTATAACGGGAACGAATTTGTTCCAATTTCTAGTCTGTCAGAAGCCATTCGCAAGCAAACCATCGTGATTAATGGTGTATCTAAGGCCTATGCTATGACTGGTTGGCGGGTAGGTTATGCTGTGGGAAATCCTGAGATTATTGCTGCCATGAGCAAACTAACAGGACAAACGACCTCAAATCTGACAGCAGTATCCCAATATGCAACGATTGAGGCGCTGACTGGACCGCAAGACTCTGTTGAAACCATGCGCCAGGCTTTTGAAGAGCGTTTGAATACCATTTATCCTCTCTTGTGCCAAGTGCCAGGATTTGAAGTTGTCAAGCCCCAAGGAGCCTTCTATCTTTTCCCAAATGTTAAAAAAGCGATGGAGATGAAGGGTTATACCGATGTGACAGAGTTTACAACAGCTATCCTCGAAGAAGTCGGTCTTGCCTTGATTACAGGAGCTGGATTTGGAGCACCAGAAAATGTTCGTCTCAGCTATGCCACCGACTTGGATACATTAAAAGAAGCTATTCGCCGTTTGCATCAATTTATGGAAAAATAAAACTTAGAATCTTCGCCTTTTCAGCGAAGATTTTTTGTAACGAAAATCTCGCGATTTTTCTCTAGTAGAACCTAGCTATCGCAGTCTATTTATGGTAAAATAGTGGGTAATGACGTCTTCGGACAAGTTAAACGAAAAAAGGAAGATAGATTATGACAAAACGTGTAACGATTATCGATGTAAAAGACTACGTTGGTCAAGAAGTGACCATTGGAGCCTGGGTTGCCAACAAATCAGGAAAAGGAAAAATTGCCTTCTTGCAATTGCGTGATGGAACGGCCTTCTTCCAAGGTGTAGCCTTTAAACCAAACTTTGTAGAAAAATTTGGTGAAGAAGTGGGACTTGAGAAGTTTGATGTCATCAAACGATTGAGCCAAGAAACTTCTGTTTATGTGACAGGAATTGTCAAAGAAGACGAACGTTCTAAGTTTGGTTATGAGCTCGATATTACAGACATCGAAGTGATCGGTGAATCTCAAGACTACCCAATCACACCAAAAGAACACGGAACAGACTTCTTGATGGACAACCGTCACTTGTGGCTCCGTTCTCGCAAGCAAGTAGCTGTTATGCAAATCCGTAACGCCATCATCTATGCAACTTATGAGTTCTTTGATAAGAACGGATTCATGAAATTTGATAGCCCAATTCTTTCAGGAAACGCAGCAGAGGATTCAACAGAACTTTTTGAAACAGACTATTTTGGGACACCAGCCTACTTGAGCCAATCAGGTCAGCTTTACCTAGAAGCAGGAGCTATGGCTCTTGGTCGTGTCTTTGACTTTGGTCCAGTATTCCGTGCTGAAAAATCAAAAACGCGCCGTCACTTGACTGAGTTCTGGATGATGGACGCAGAGTACTCTTACTTGACACACGATGAGTCACTTGACTTGCAAGAAGCTTACGTAAAAGCTCTTCTTCAGGGTGTCCTTGACCGTGCTCCTCAAGCCTTGGAAACCTTGGAACGTGATACAGAACTATTGAAACGCTACATTGCAGAGCCCTTCAAACGCATCACTTACGATCAAGCCATTGACCTCTTGCAAGAGCATGAGAATGATGAAGATGCTGACTATGAGCATCTTGAGCATGGTGATGACTTTGGTTCACCACATGAAACGTGGATTTCAAACCACTTTGGTGTGCCAACTTTCGTTATCAACTATCCAGCAGCTATCAAGGCCTTCTACATGAAACCAGTCCCTGGAAATCCTGAGCGCGTGCTTTGTGCAGACTTGCTTGCACCAGAAGGTTATGGAGAAATCATTGGTGGTTCTATGCGTGAGGAAGACTACGATGCCCTTGTCGCTAAAATGGAAGAACTTGGTATGGATCGTACAGAATATGAATTCTATCTTGACCTTCGTAAATACGGTACAGTACCACATGGTGGATTTGGTATCGGTATTGAACGTATGGTCACTTTCGCAGCAGGTACAAAACACATCCGTGAAGCTATTCCATTCCCACGTATGTTGCACCGTATCAAACCATAAACTAGTAAAAAGAAGATAATTTCATCTTCTTTTTTCACTTTTATCTTGCTATCTATCAGTTTTTCTAGTATAATAGTTTATTGTGAGCAAACCTCACTTACCCCTTGCAAAGACTAGGGGTCATTAGACCAAAAGGAGGAACATATCAATGGCTAAATACGAAATTCTTTATATCATTCGTCCAAACATTGAAGAAGAAGCGAAAAACGCTTTGGTAGCACGTTTTGACTCTATCTTGACTGACAACGGTGCAACTGTTGTTGAATCAAAATCATGGGAAAAACGTCGTCTTGCATACGAAATCCAAGATTTCCGTGAAGGACTTTACCACATCGTTAACGTTGAAGCAAACGACGACGCAGCTCTTAAAGAGTTTGACCGTCTTTCAAAAATCAACGCTGACATTCTTCGTCACATGATCGTCAAACTTGACGCGTAAGAAGGTAAATTATGATTAACAATGTTGTACTTGTAGGGCGTATGACACGTGACGCTGAGTTGCGTTATACCCCATCAAATGTAGCAGTTGCGACTTTTACTCTTGCAGTAAACCGTACATTTAAGAGTCAAAATGGCGAACGTGAGGCTGATTTTATCAATGTCGTTATGTGGCGCCAACAGGCTGAGAATCTTGCTAACTGGGCTAAAAAAGGCTCTCTTATCGGGATCACAGGCCGTATCCAGACTCGTAGTTACGATAACCAGCAAGGACAACGTGTCTACGTAACAGAAGTCGTGGCTGAGAATTTCCAAATGTTGGAAAGCCGCGGAGTGCGCGAAGGACATTCAGGTGGAGCTTATTCTGCACCAACTGCTGGCCAATCAGCACCTGCAAACCCAGTACCAGACTTTTCACGTTCTGAAAATCCATTTGGAGCAACCAATCCATTGGACATTTCAGATGATGATTTACCATTCTAATGGACAATTAATACTATAAAGGAGAAAAAACATGGCTCAACAACGTCGTGGCGGATTCAAACGCCGTAAAAAAGTTGATTACATCGCAGCAAACAAAATTGAATATGTTGATTACAAAGATACTGAGCTTCTTAGCCGTTTCGTTTCAGAACGTGGGAAAATCCTTCCACGTCGTGTAACAGGAACTTCAGCTAAAAACCAACGTAAAGTAACAACAGCTATCAAACGCGCTCGCGTAATGGCTTTGATGCCTTTCGTAAACGAAGATTAAAGAAAAGACCCTTACGGGTCTTTTTTTCACGAGCATGGAAATGAGAGAGCGAGTTGAGGTCCGGGGGACCTCTTTTTCAGACTCTGACGGGTCTTTTTGTCACGAGCCTTGAAATGAGAGAGCGAGTTCGGTTTGGGTGGACCTCTTTTTCAGATTTTTATAGGACTTTGTTAGAAAGGATTCCCTGTTGACCTAGTAAGATTCTTTTGTCTTACTAGTTTTTTTCTTTTAATCTTTATTATCGTGCTATAATGGTAGGAGAAAGCTATAAAGGAGCAGCTTATGAAGACGACATGTTCAATTAGAAAAATGCAAGAATCTGACATACAAGATCTATCTCGAGGATTTATCAGCCAAGGTTGGCCAAGTAGAGAGGAGATTTTAACTCGATACTTTAAGGAGCAAGAAAGTGGGGAGAGAGAAGTTTTAGTTGCAGAGGTTGAGGGTGCTGTAGCGGGCTACATTGCTATTTTACCCGATGCTAAGCAGGGTCCCTTTGCTGGAATGGCTCCAGAACTTTCAGATTTCAATGTCTTTGAGCCTTTTCAAAATCAAGGTATTGGAAATCTCTTGCTAGAAGAAGCAGAAAAACGAGTTAGGCCCATATCGGATAAGGTGACCCTTGGTGTTGGGCTCCATTCAGGGTATGGACCTGCCCAGAGATTGTACATCAAACGAGGCTATATTCCAGATGGGACGGGTGTTTGGTATCGAAACCAACCGTTGGAAATGAATGATACTATTCAAAATAATGATGATTTAGTTCTGTACCTATCCAAGAAATTCGAATAAGAGATAGTGTATTTCTTTGAAGATAGGGAATTTCTCTACTTTATGGTATAATGGAAGGAGTGATGGAAAAGAGGTAGAGAGATGGATGCGAAATTAAAATACAAGGCAAAGAAGATTAAAATCGTCTTTTTTGATATTGATGATACCTTGCGTACGTCAAAGACAGGTTTTATTCCAGCTACAATTCCCACTGTCTTTAAACAGTTGCGTGAAAAAGGCATTTCAACAGGAATCGCCTCTGGACGTGGTATTTTTGGTGTTGTTCCAGAGATTCGTGAGCTCAAACCTGACTTTTTTGTAACCCTAAATGGGGCCTATATAGAAGATAAAAAAGGTCAGGTCATTTATCAACATCAGATTGACAAGTCAGATGTTGTGGAGTACATCTCTTGGACGAAGGAAGAGGGAATTGAGTATGGTTTGGTTGGTAGTCATGACGCCAAACTCTCTACGCGAACAGAACTGATCAGTGAGGCTATTGACCCGATTTATCCAAACTTGGATGTGGATCCTAACTTCCATGAAAAAGCAGACATTTACCAGATGTGGACCTTTGAGGAAAAAGGGGATGACTTGCGGTTACCAGAGTCTTTATCGGATAAACTTCGCATGGTGCGTTGGCATGAACATTCATCTGATATCGTGCCGATTTCAGGATCCAAAGCAACTGGTGTAGCCAAGGTGGTGGAACACTTAGGCTTGAAACCAGAGAATGTTATGGTCTTTGGGGATGGTCTCAATGACTTGGAACTCTTTGATTATGCTGGAATCAGTATTGCTATGGGTGTTTCCCATGATAAAATTAAAGAAAAAGCAGATTATATTACAAAAACAGTAGAAGAAGATGGCATTTTTGATGCCTTAGAAGGATTTGGTATGGTAGAAAAAGAATTGCATTTCCCACAAGTAGAAATTGAAACAGTAGAAGGTCCTCTTGCGACCATTAAGACAAATCATGGAAACTTGCGTATCAAGCTCTTCCCTGAACATGCTCCTAAAACAGTGGCTAACTTTGTTGCTCTGTCAAAAGATGGTTACTATGATGGTGTGATTTTCCACCGAATTATCAAGGACTTTATGATCCAAGGTGGAGATCCAACTGGTACTGGTATGGGGGGCGAGTCAATCTACGGTGACTCTTTTGAAGATGAATTTTCTGAAGAACTCTATAATATCCGTGGTGCCCTTTCTATGGCCAATGCGGGTCCAAATACCAATGGTAGCCAGTTCTTTATCGTTCAAAACCAACATTTGCCGTACTCTAAGAAAGAGATTGCGCGTGGTGGCTGGCCTGAACCAATCGCTGAGATTTATGCAGAACAAGGTGGAACTCCTCACCTTGACCGCCGCCATACTGTTTTTGGGCAATTGGTAGATGCAGAATCGTTTGCGGTCTTGGATGCCATTGCAGCTGTTGAGACTGGTGCAATGGACAAACCAGTTGAAGATGTAGTAATTGAAACGATTGAAATTGAGGACTAGAATGAAAATTGGTGATAAGCTAACTGGGCGTATTACAGGAATTCAGCCCTATGGTGCCTTTGTCGAGTTAGAGACAGGGGTGACAGGGCTGATTCACATCTCGGAGATTCGGACGGGATTTATTGAAAATATCTATGACATTTTAAAAATTGGCGATGAAGTTCAAGTTCAGGTGGTGGATTTTGACGAATACACTGGGAAGGCTAGTCTTTCTATCCGTACTCTGGAAGAGGAGAAACATCAATTGCCAAGACGGAGACGTTTTTCAAATGATCGGATCAAGCACGGTTTTGCACCACTTGGACGAATGATGCCTGTTTGGACGCGTGAAGCATTGGAGCATTTAAAGAAGAAGCCATAAATACGATTATTTAAATCATTTGTAATATTAACATTATTTGTTATAATAAAAGTATGAAAGAAGAACAACTATTAAAACCAGGAGAGCGAATCAACCAGCTCTTTTCGACAGATATCAAGATCATTCAAAATAGAGAGGTGTTTAGCTATTCGGTGGATAGTGTTCTTTTATCACGCTTTCCTCGCTTCCCTAAACGGGGTTTAATTGTGGACTTTTGTGCTGGAAATGGTGCAGTGGGACTTTTTGCAAGTAGTCGTACAGAGGCAAAAATTCTCTCTGTAGAGATTCAGGAGCGCTTGGCGGATATGGCAGAGCGTTCGGTTCAGTTGAATGGCTTGGAAGAGCAGATGCAGGTCATCTGTGATGATTTGAAAAATATGCCTGCCCACATTCAGGGAAGTAAGGTGGATATGATTTTGTGCAATCCGCCTTATTTTAAGGTGGATCCGCATTCCAATCTGAACGAGAGTGAACATTACCTTCTGGCCAGACACGAAATTACGACTAACCTGAAAGAAATTTGCCGTAGTGCTCAGAGTATTCTCAAGTCTAATGGGCGTTTGGCCATGGTCCATCGTCCTGATCGGCTCTTGGATATCTTGGACATGTTGCAACGCCATAATTTGGCACCTAAGCGCCTGCAATTTGTCTATCCGAAACGTGAGAAGGAGGCCAATATGCTCTTAATCGAAGCTATCAAGGATGGATCGACCAGTGGCTTTAAGGTCTTGCCACCTCTCATCGTTCACAATGATGATGGTTCCTATACACCAGAAATTCAAGAGATTTACTATGGATCATAAAGCCTATATGTATGTGGTGGAGTGCCGCGACGGGTCTTACTATACGGGCTATACAACGGATGTGAAGAGGCGCCTTGCCGTTCATAATAGTGGTAAGGGAGCCAAGTATACCCGAGCTCGCTTGCCAGTCAAACTCATCTATGTAGAGGGTTTTGCCACTAAGGAAGAAGCCATGTCTGCTGAGGCTCTCCTCAAACGAAAGAAACGTCCACAGAAAGAACGATTTTTATCTGAAAATCAAGAGAAAAATCTAGTCAACCATATTGATGTCTAACGAGGAGTCCTTTGGCTCCTCTTACTTTTGTCAAAAGAGGAAAAAAGTGCTAAAATAAGATGAATAAATTTAAAGAGGTATTATCATGTCTAAGATTCTAGTATTTGGTCACCAAAATCCAGACTCAGATGCCATCGGGTCATCTGTAGCCTTTGCTTACCTTGCAAAAGAGGCTTATGGATTGGACACAGAAGCTGTAGCACTTGGAACTCCTAATGAAGAAACAGCTTTTGTTTTGAACTATTTTGGTGTAGAAGCACCACGCGTCATCACATCTGCTAAAGCAGAAGGTGCAGAGCAAGTCATCTTGACTGACCACAATGAATTCCAACAATCAGTGTCAGATATTGCTGAAGTAGAAGTTTACGGAGTTGTGGATCACCACCGTGTGGCTAATTTTGAAACTGCCAGCCCACTTTACATGCGTTTGGAACCAGTTGGATCAGCTTCATCTATCGTTTACCGCATGTTCAAAGAGCATGGTGTGGCAGTTCCTAAAGAAATCGCAGGTTTGATGCTTTCAGGTTTGATTTCAGATACCCTTCTTTTGAAATCACCAACAACTCACCCATCTGATAAAGTCATTGCTCCTGAATTGGCAGAATTAGCAGGTGTCAACTTGGAAGAGTACGGTCTTGCTATGCTCAAGGCTGGTACGAACTTGGCTAGCAAATCTGCTGAAGAATTGATTGATATCGATGCTAAGACTTTTGAACTCAATGGAAATAAGGTTCGTGTTGCCCAAGTCAATACTGTTGATATTGCTGAAGTCTTGGAACGCCAAGCAGAAATCGAAGCAGCAATGCAAGCGGCTAATGCAGCAAACGGCTACTCTGACTTTGTTTTGATGATTACAGACATCGTCAATTCAAACTCAGAAATCCTTGCTCTTGGATCAAACATGGACAAGGTGGAAGCAGCTTTCAACTTCAAACTTGAAAACAACCACGCCTTCCTTCCAGGTGCTGTTTCACGTAAGAAACAAGTGGTGCCACAGTTGACTGAAAGCTTTAATGGGTAATTCTTAATGAATAATTGGAACTGTTAATTTGACTATTTATAGAAGGTGATAGCATGATGCGATTGATTGAAGGACTGCGCTTTTTGGTTGAGGTTGTGGCAATCCTTGGTCTTTTCTCCGTGTCTGTGATACAAATTTCTTGGCTGGAAAAATTCCTATTTTTTCTTCTAGCAGTTCTATTAATCTTATTTTGGGCGCGATATATGGCACCAAAATCTCCACATGCTTTTAAAAAATGGCATCGCCTCATTGCTGAGACATCGATTTTTATTTTGGTTAGTGGTAGTTTTTGGCATTTGTATGGATTGCAAATAGGAATCCTATACTTAGCTCTGTCTTTTGGAAGTTTAGGTCTGCTTTATTATTTTCAGCTAGAGTGATTCTTATAATATATTTAATGAATTATTTAAATGGTAATTATTTGACTGGAGATTGACACTAGAAAACAGTGTTTTCCATATAGCTAAAGGGGTTTCGGCTCCTTTTTTTCTAGGAGAGAAAGATGTTAGAAAATGGTGATTTGATTTTTGTGAAGGACCTTTCAGATATGGGGCAGGCCATCCAAGCTTCTACTGGGAACTATAGTCATGTAGCCATCTTTTTGGACGGTTTCATCTACCATGCTAGTGGGCAAGCTGGTGTCATTTGTCAAGAACCGGCTGAATTTTTTGAACCAACTCATCTTTACGATCTTTATGTCTATCCAGAGCTGGAAGCTGACTTGGTAAAGGAGAGAGCTAGCAAACATTTGGGTGCACCCTATAATGCCTCTTTTTATCCAGATGGTTCTGGCTTTTATTGCTCCCAGTACATCGCTGAAATCCTACCGATTTTTGAGAGCGTATCGATGAAATTTGGTGATGGGGAGCAGGAGATTAGTGATTTTTGGAGAGAATATTACAGGAAACTCGAACTTCCTGTGCCTCTGAATCAACCAGGGACCAATCCTAGTCAACTAGCAGCATCCCCTCTTTTAGAATGTAAAGAAAGGAATCTTCATGATTCAGATTTTTAATCCCTCCCGTTTGACTCGACAGCCATTTTTTATAGATTTGGTGGACTATCTGGACCAGCATGACGATGTGATTCTACGAGAAATCAAGGCCCAGTTTCCAGATGTGGCAGTTGATAAACTCATGGAAGAGTATATAAAGGCAGGTTTGATCCGAAGGGAAAACAAACGTTATTCCCTTAATCTCCCTTTTCTAGAATCAATAGACAGTCTGGTCCTTGACCAAGAGATTTTTGCCAGAGAGGATAGTCCAGTCTATCAAGCTTTGCTGAAAAAGACTTTTGAGACAGAATTGCGCAATCAAACCAATGCAGCGATTTTAGTCGAAGGTACGGACTTTGCAAGAGAAAAGATGACCTTGTCCAACTATTTCTACAAGGTCAAGAATCAATATCCTTTGACAGAAAAACAGCAGGAACTCTATGCCATTTTGGGAGATGTCAATTCTGAGTATGCCCTCAAGTATATGACGACCTTTTTACTGAAGTTTCTCAAAAAAGACCAGCTGATGCAGAAACGGCGTGATATCTTCGTTGAGAGTTTAGTCGTTCTAGGCTATATTGTGCAAAACGAAGAAGGGAAGTATGAGTTGGCTGTTGATTTCGACAAGGAACGGTTGACTTTCTATTTACTTTAATTGCTTCATTTTGAGCAGATTGTTTGACTTTACTAAAGAATAAGCATAAACTGAATGTAAGCGATAACGTTTATCGTATTAAAAGCAAAGGAGACAGAGCTATGTCACTTGAAAATAAATTGGATCAAGCAACTGGTGCTATCAAAGAAGGATTTGGTAAAGTTACTGGCGATAGCAAGACAGAAGCAGAAGGTACTGTAGAAAAAACAGTTGCGAAAGCAAAAGAAGTTGTTGAAGATGCTAAAGGTGCTGTAGAAGGTGCCGTTGAAGGTCTTAAAAATTCATTTAAGAAAGAAGACTAAAAAAATCAAGGGAAACATTCCCTTGATTTTTTTATAGATAACGTTCTGCGATAGCCGAATCCCCAGGATAGTCTTCTTTCTTTCCTTGGACGATCTGGTAGCAATCAGCTCCCTTACCTGCAATAATGACAGCATCGAGTTCTTGATTTGTGATGGCCATGGCCGCCTTGATGGCTTCTTCACGATCGGCAATCTTTTCAACAGGATGACTGATATAGCTGCTGATTTCCTCTGCAATGGCCATTGGATCTTCATAGTTGGGGTCATCCGCAGTTAGAAAGACTTGAATCTCAGGATGTTGATTGAGAAGGAGTCCAAAGTCTTTGCGACGACTTTCCCCCTTGTTTCCAGTCGAACCGAGAACCAGGGCAATCTTTCCAGTTTGATGGGTTTCAACAACAGAAATCAGTTTTTTCAGACTATCACCATTGTGGGCATAGTCGATGAAGACCTTGGCTCCATTTTTCTGAGTGAGAACTTCCATACGTCCAGGGACGCGGGTTGCAGCGATCCCTTTTTTGATATCTTCAAGACTGGCACCTAGACGAAGACAGGCAAGTCCTGCAGCAACGGCATTTTCTTGATTGAAGTGGCCGATGAGTTGGATATCATAATCACCAGCGAGTTTACCTGTAGCTGAAAAGCTAAAGGCTTTGGAGTTCTCGATTTGGTTGTTTGACTGGCTACCATAGAAGTCATGTTCTTGATCTTCTACTTGTTCTTTCAATACAGAAAAGTGGTCCATGTCGCTATTAATGACAACTGCTCGGCTATTTTTCATCAAGAGACGTTTGTGATAGAAGTAGTCTTCAAAGCTAGGATGCTCAATCGGACCGATATGGTCAGGAGTGATGTTAAGAAAGACACCTACATCAAAGGTCAGGCCATAGACTCGATGAACAAGATAGGCTTGGCTAGAGACTTCCATTACAAGATGGGTTCTTCCATTCTTAACAGCCTGAGCCATCATGTCGAAAAGATCGATATTTTCAGGTGTTGAGAAGGAAGATTTAAAGAAGGTCTCGCCATCCAGAGTTGTGTTCATAGTTGACAAGAGAGCTGTTGGGTAGCGTTGAGATAGGATGTGGTAAGCAAAGTACGCAGCTGTCGTCTTTCCTTTTGTCCCTGTGAAAGCGAGAATTTTGAGTTTCTCTTGTGGATTACCATAGAATTCCATTGCAATCAAACTCATGGCTTTCTTGATATCGTTCACAACGATGACGGGGATACCGACTTCGTAGTCCTTTTCTGCGACATACCAAGCTAAGCCTTGACTTATAGCAGAAATGAGATATTCTTTTTTAAAAGCAGCGCCTTTTGCAAAAAAAAGAGTGCCTTCTTTTACTTTTCTGCTGTCGTAACTGATGCTATCAAAAACAACCTCACTGTAGTTGTAGTGGTAATGTCCTTGGTCAATAATCTCGCGAAAAAGGCCATCTTTCTTTAAAATATCTAATACGGTTTCAATCTTAATCATACTTTCTATTATAAACTTCAAGCCCGAATTTTACAAGTAACAAGGAAAAGTTTATAATGGAAGATAAGGAACTTTTTCCTAGTTATCAAAATTGAATGAGGAAGCTATGTCTAACGAAAACAATCACCAGCAAGCCCAGATGTTGCGAGGGACTGCTTGGCTAACAGCTAGTAACTTTATTAGTCGCCTCCTTGGTGCTATCTACATTATTCCCTGGTATATCTGGATGGGGACCTATGCTGCTAAGGCAAATGGACTCTTTACCATGGGCTACAATATTTACGCCTGGTTCTTGCTGATTTCGACAGCGGGTATACCAGTTGCGGTCGCCAAACAAGTGGCTAAGTACAATACCATGCGAGAAGAAGAGCATAGCTTTGCCTTGATTCGGAGTTTCCTAGGCTTTATGACGGGCTTGGGCTTAGTCTTTGCTTTGGTCTTGTATCTCTTTTCTCCCTGGTTAGCAGATTTGTCAGGTGTGGGGAAAGACCTGATTCCCATCATGCAGAGCTTGGCTTGGGCGGTCTTGATTTTCCCATCTATGAGTGTCATTCGAGGCTTCTTCCAAGGGATGAATAACCTCAAACCCTATGCTATGAGTCAAATCGCCGAGCAGGTGATCCGTGTTATCTGGATGTTGATGGCAACCTTCTTCATTATGAAGATGGGTTCTGGTGACTACTTATCAGCCGTTACCCAATCGACCTTTGCGGCCTTTGTGGGGATGGTGGCAAGTTTTGCAGTCTTGATTTATTTCCTTGCCCAAGAAGGTTTGCTCAAAAGAGTCTTTGAAACACGGGATAAGATCAATAGTAAGCGACTTTTAGTCGATACCATCAAGGAAGCCATTCCCTTTATCCTGACAGGATCAGCCATCCAGCTCTTCCAGATTTTAGACCAGATGACCTTTATCAATAGTATGAAGTGGTTTACCAACTACAGTAATGAAGACTTGGTTGTCATGTTTTCTTATTTCTCTGCCAATCCTAATAAAATTACCATGATTTTAATCTCTGTGGGGGTTTCGATTGGGAGTGTCGGCTTGCCGCTGTTGACGGAAAACTATGTAAAAGGCGACTTGCAGGCGGCGGCTCGCCTAGTCCAAGATAGCCTCACCATGCTCTTCTTATTTCTACTACCGGCAACAGTTGGAGTGGTCATGGTAGGGGAGCCTCTTTATACAGTCTTTTACGGTAAGCCAGATAGTCTGGCCATGGGCTTATTTGTTTTTGCAGTTTTGCAGTCTACTGTCCTAGGCTTATATATGGTCTTGTCTCCTATGCTTCAGGCCATGTTCCGAAACCGCAAGGCAGTTCTTTACTTTATCTATGGTTCCATTGCTAAGATCGTCTTGCAATTGCCAACCATTGCTATTTTCCACAGCTACGGTCCCTTGATTTCAACGACTATCGGCTTGATTATTCCGAATGTCTTGATGTACCGTGACATATGCCAGGTAACGGGTGCTCGTCGAAAGATAATCTTGAAGCGAACCATTTTGATTACCATCTTGACCCTTGTCATGTTTATCCTAGTTGGCTTCTTGCAGTGGATAATCGGTTTTGTTTTCCAACCAAGTGGACGTTTCTGGAGTTTCCTTTATGTGGCTCTCATCGGAGGGCTTGGAGGAGGTCTTTATGGTTTGATGAGCCTACGGACACGACTCTTGGACAAGATAATCGGCAAAGCTCAAGCAGACCGACTACGTACACGATTGAAAATATCGTAAAAAGATTTATAAATAAAAGTAATGAATTTAACCTTTCTTTAATAGAAAGGTTTTTATACTACATTTTTCTTAAAAAAAGAGAACTTTTTCTAAAATCAAGAGCAAAAAATATGCTTTTTTAAGTTTTTCTTCAGAAATCACTTGACTAAATAAAACTAAAGCTGTATAATAAGACAAAACTTTTAAACAGGAGGTTCTGGAAATGAAAAAGTCTAAGGCCAAGTATCTGACACTTGCAAGTGTCGTGTTAAGCGCAGGTATCTTACTGAGCGCATGTGGAAATTCAAGTAGCGCTACTAAAACATATAACTATGTTTATTCGAGCGATCCATCTAGTTTGAACTATCTTGCAGAAAACCGTGCAACAACCAATGACATCGTGACCAATTTGGTGGATGGGTTGATGGAAAATGACCAATACGGTAACTATGTTCCATCATTGGCAGAGGATTGGACTGTTTCTCAGGACGGTTTGACCTATACTTACAAATTGCGTAAGGATGCAAAATGGTATACTTATGAGGGTGAAGAATACGCCCCTGTAACGGCCCAAGACTTTGTGACAGGTTTGAAATATGCTGCTGATAAAAAATCCGAAGCCTTGTACCTGGTTCAAGACTCGGTAGCAGGTTTGGATGACTATATCAACGGAAAAACAACTGACTTTTCAACTGTCGGTGTTAAGGCGATTGACGACCAAACGGTTCAGTACACTTTGACACGTCCAGAATCTTATTGGAATTCTAAAACAACTTCAACCATTCTCTTCCCTGTCAATGCAGATTTCTTAAAATCAAAAGGGGATGACTTTGGTAAGGTAGACCCTTCTAGTATTTTGTACAATGGACCTTTCTTAATGAAATCGTTTGTTTCAAAATCTGTTATCGAATTCAAGAAAAATCCCAACTACTGGGATGAAAAAAATGTCTTTGTGGATGATGTGAAATTGGCCTATTATGATGGTAGTGACCAAGATGCACTAGCACGTAACTTTGTAGAAGGAGTATACAGCTACGCGCGTCTCTACCCAAATAGCTCAAGCTTTGAAGGTATTAAAGAGAAGAACAAGGATAACATCATCTATAGTATGCAAAACGCAACTTCTTATTACTTGAACTTCAACTTGGACAGAAAGTCTTATAACTTCACGTCTAAATCTTCAGATATCGAAAAGAAATCAACCCAAGAAGCAGTTCTGAATAAAAACTTCCGTCAAGCCTTCAACTATGCTTATAACCGTACAGCCTATGGAGCACAATCTCAAGGGGAGGACGGAGCGACAAAGATTATTCGTAACTTGGTTGTACCTCCAACATTTGTAAGTATCAACGGAAAAGACTTTGGCGATGTTGTTTCAGAAAAGATGGTCAACTATGGCCAAGAATGGCAAGGAATCAACTTTGCAGATGCGCAAGATCCATACTACAATCCTGATAAGGCCAAGGCTAAATTTGCAGAAGCTAAGAAAGAATTGGAAGCTAAGGGTGTGCAATTTCCAATCCACTTGGATGTAACAGTTGACCAATCAGCTAAAAAAGGTGTACTTGAAGCAAGTTCTTTGAAACAATCCATCGAATCTGTTCTAGGAGCTGAGAATGTGGTTATCGATATCCAACAGCTATCAACAGATGACTTTGACAACTCTAGCTACCTAGCTCAAACTGCAGCTCAAAAAGACTTTGATATCTATAATGGCGGTTGGAGTGCGGACTACTTGGATCCATCAAGCTATCTTGATATCTTAAATGTCAATAACGGTGGTATGTTGCAAAACATTGGTCTAGAACCAGGTGAGGTCAATGACAAGGCTAAGGCAGTTGGTCTGGATACTTACACTCAAATGTTAGAAGAAGCGAACAAGGAGCAAGAACCAGCAAAACGTTATGAAAAATATGCTGAAATTCAAGCTTGGCTCGTTGATAGCGCCCTTGCTATTCCAAACGTTTCTCAGGGTGGAACACCGACCTTGAGAAAGACAGTTCCATTCTCATCACCATTCTCACAAGCTGGAAATAAGGGTGTCGAATCATACAAGTATCTCAAGTTACAAGATAAGACTGTAACGGCTGATGAGTATGAAAAAGCTAAAGAAAAATGGCTAAAAGAAAAAGAAGAATCAAATAAAAAAGCCCAAGAAGAACTGGCAAAACACGTTAAATAACGAGTCTATTCAACAGGAAAAACGATAGTTTCTCAAGGAACTATCGTTTTTATATAGTTTGAAACTATAACTAGCTCTTGAAAACAAGAAAATGAGTTAGTAAAAATAAGTGGTACAATAGTTACTATAGATTTGGAGGTATTGTATGAGCAAAGAACTACACATCAACACAATTTTGGCCCAGGCGGGAATCAAGTCAGATGAGGCTACAGGTGCCTTGGTAACACCGCTTCATTTTTCAACAACTTATCAGCATCCGGAGTTCGGTCAGTCTACGGGATTTGACTATACTCGGACTAAAAACCCAACTCGCAGTAAGGCGGAGGAGGTCTTGGCGGCCATTGAGTCAGCAGACTATGCCCTAGCGACGAGTTCAGGTATGGCTGCGATTGTACTGGCTTTTAGTGTTTTTCCAGTAGGAAGCAAAGTCTTGGCTGTGCGCGATCTTTATGGGGGTTCTTTCCGTTGGTTCAACCAAGTGGAGCAAGAAGGCCGTTTCCATTTTACCTATGCCAATACAGAAGAAGAGTTGATTGCTGAGTTAGAGAAAGATGTGGATGTTCTCTATATTGAAACGCCAACCAATCCCTTGATGTTGGAATTTGATATTGCCAAACTAGCCAAACTAGCTCATGCCAAGGGTGCCAAGGTAGTGGTGGACAATACCTTCTACAGTCCGATTTACCAACGTCCGATTGAAGACGGTGCGGATATCGTTCTTCATTCTGCCACCAAGTACTTAGCAGGGCACAATGATGTCTTAGCTGGGGTGGTTGTGACTAATAGTTTAGAACTATATGAACGACTTTTCTACAATTTGAATACGACAGGTGCGGTCTTGTCACCGTTTGATAGTTATCAGTTGATTCGTGGTCTCAAAACTCTACCTCTTCGTATGGAACGTTCGACAGCCAATGCCCAAGAAGTGGTTGCCTTTTTGAAGGCTTCACTTGCTGTCAAGGAAGTGCTCTATACAGGACGTGGAGGTATGATTTCCTTTAAAGTAGTGGATGAAAAACGTATTCCTCATATTTTAAATAGCCTCAAGGTCTTTTCATTTGCGGAAAGTTTGGGTGGGGTAGAAAGTCTGATCACCTATCCGACAACTCAGACCCATGCGGATATTCCAGCAGAAGTGCGCCATTCCTATGGCTTAACAGATGACCTCCTGCGCTTGTCAATTGGGATTGAAGATGCTAGAGATTTGATTGCGGACTTGCGCCAAGCTTTGGAAGGATAAGATAGATATGGGAAAATATGATTTTACAAGCCTGCCCAATCGTTTTGGCCACCATACCTATAAATGGAAAGAAGCCGAAGCTGATCGAGAAGTTCTACCAGCTTGGATAGCAGATATGGACTTTGTGGTTTTGCCTGAAGTTCGACAAGCTGTACAAGCCTACGCAGATCAGTTGGTCTATGGCTATACTTATGCTAGTGATGCTTTGATTGAGTCGGTTCAGGACTGGGAAGCAAGTCAACACGGCTATCACTTTGACAAGGATGCCCTCGTCTTTATTGAGGGAGTGGTACCGGCCATCTCAACAGCCATTCAAGCCTTTACAAAAGAAGGAGAGGCTGTCCTGATTAACACACCGGTCTATCCTCCTTTTGCCCGCAGTGTCAAACTGAACAATCGCAGATTGATTACCAATTCTTTGGTGGAAAAGGATGGGTTGTTTGAGATTGACTTTGACCAGTTGGAGAAGGAATTGGTGGAAGAGGATGTGAAGCTTTATATCCTTTGCAATCCCCACAATCCTGGTGGACGTGTTTGGGAAAAGGAAGTGCTAGAAAAGATTGGGCATCTCTGCCAAAAACATGGTGTTTTGTTGGTTTCAGATGAGATTCACCAAGATTTGGCTCTCTTTGGTCACAAACACCAGTCATTCAATACCATTGATCCCGCTTTTAAAGACTTTGCCCTTATCTTGAGTAGTGCCACTAAGACCTTTAATATTGCTGGGACCAAGAATTCCTATGCAGTTATTGAAAATCCAAAGCTTCGTGTGGCTTTCCAAAAACGCCAGTTGGCCAATAACCAACATGAAATCTCAGGCTTGGGTTATTTGGCGACAGAAGCTGCCTACCGTTATGGTAAGGACTGGTTAGGAGAACTAAAAGAAGTTATCGAGGACCACATTAACTATGTAGTGGATGTTTTGGGCAACGAAACCAAGATTAAGGTCATGAAACCGCAAGGTACCTACTTGATCTGGCTTGATTTTTCAGCCTATGACCTAACGGATGACCGCTTGCAAGAGCTTTTGAAGAATGAAGCCAAGGTTATCTTGAACCGAGGTTTGGACTTTGGAGAGGAGGGAACTCTTCATGCCCGCCTCAATGTGGCTATGCCGAAGTCAGTACTGGAAGAGGTTTGCCAACGCATCGTGACCACTTTTGCTACACTTTAAAAATCCAGCCTTCTAGGAGAAAAGTCTTCCTAGAAGGCTATTTTCATAGGGGAAAATGTGGTATAATGAAAAGATAAGATAAAGGGGTAACTATGGCTAAATTGATTCCGGGAAAGTTGCGCATGGAGGGGGTTACACTCTATGAAACAGGCAACATTGAGATTATCAAGGAAAAAGGGAATCGCCTCTATACTCGTGTAGCTGGAGAAGACTTGCGCTACAGTTTAGAGGATGATCTGGTTTTTTGTGCTTGCGATTTTTTCCAAAAAAGAGGTTACTGTGTTCACCTAGCGGCGCTTGAGCATTATCTGAAGAATGATGAAGAAGGTCAGGTGATTTTACAAGCCTTAGAAAAAGGACATGAAGAGCAAGAAGAGGTCGAAACCAAGGTTAGTTTTGGTGGTAGTTTTTTGGAGCGTATCCAACCTCAGAAGAGAGAGCAAATCTACACTTTGTCGGCTCAAGGCCAGGTGGAAGCTGGGACCAATCGCCTCCTTTGGACTCTCCGAATCGGTTTAGTTGATAGTCAAAAATATTATGTCATTCGTGACATCCCTCTCTTTTTGAAGGTCTTGGTCCATCGAAAGCCATATATGATTGGGAAATACTATGAAAATGACTTGTCTTGGGATACTTTTGATACAGCTAGTCAAGAAGTTCTTACTTTTTTATGTGGCTTGATTGAGGAGGGACTGAGTCAAGACCTCTTTTTCCCCAATCAAGGTCGTCACCTCTTTTTCCCTCTGACCTTTTTTGAGCAGGGAGTGGAGTTGCTGATGAACTTGGAAGATTTTCATTTTGAGCACCAGATTACTAGTTATGAAAATCTTCTCTTTCATGATTTAGATCCCGATGCAGAACTGTTCTCTTTTTCAGTGCAGGAGTATCCCGATTATTTTGAAATGGAGATTTCTGAAAGTGAGCGAGTCAACATATTCTATGGGGGAGCGGTTCTCTTTCGTAAGGGGAATCTTTATCTCTTAAATCCTAAACAAATCAGCCTCCTAAAGGAAATCAAGGAGCTTCCTCAGGAGGAGAGAGGGAGAAAATGCCTCCAGTTTGACAACAGTGATCGCGACCGTCTGGCCGCCTGTCTTCCTTTATTTGGACAGCTAGGAACAGTTTCTGCTCCTGAGCGCTTGCAAATCAGACCCTTTTCACCAATCTTTTACTTTGATAGGGAGGATGACGGCCGCATCCGCTTGAATATTCAGTTTGACTATGGAGATGTTAAGGTAACTAGTCATCAACAGCTGGAACAATTACCTTTTTCAAGTGATGCTGTCTTGGAAAACCAACTATTTCAAGTCTGTTTAGGGGCTGGTTTTGAGGCTGATTTTCAGTCTTGGAGACAGGCTTTGAAGCCAGAGGCAGTTTATTCTTTCTTTCACCATACGATTCCAGCTTTTGAGAAATTGGGTCAGGTTTTCTTATCTGATGAGATAAATCAGCTCTACAGTGTCCAAGCTCCTCAGGTTCAGATTGAGTCCAAGGGAGGACTGTTGGAAATTCAATTTGATTTCCAAGGGATTGCCCAAGAAGAGATTGATCAAGCTCTCAAAGCACTGACTAGCAATCAGGATTTCTATATCAGTTCTTCTGACCAAGTATACTTTTTTGATGAGGAAACCAAGCAGATTCGTCAAAATTTGCAGGAACTGGGGGTTGAGCTAAAAGATGGTTCTTTTCAGGCTCGGAAATCCCTAGCTTACAGTTTGTCTCAGTTGTTTGAAGGTCGAGACAGGATTTCCTTCTCGGAAGAATTTCAGCATTTAGCTCATGATTTGACCCATCCAGAGGACTTTCCTTTGGGAGATATACAGGTTCAGGCGAGTTTGAGAGACTACCAGGAAAAGGGTGTTCGTTGGCTCCAGATGCTTCATCACTATGGCTTTGGTGGCATCCTAGCCGATGATATGGGACTGGGAAAAACATTGCAAACTATTGCTTTTTTGACGAGTCAGGTGAGAGAAGATAGTCGGGTCTTGATTTTGGCTCCGTCAGGTTTGATCTACAATTGGGCAGATGAATTCAGGAAATTTGCCCCACAGTTGGATTTGGCTGTCGTTCATGGTTTGAAAGCGAATCGAGAAGCGATTCTTTCTGAAAATCACCAAATCTATGTGACTAGCTATGCAACCTTTCGTCAAGACAGCGAGCTTTATCAAGAGATGGCTTTTGATTTTCTCTTCTTAGATGAAGCTCAGGTCATGAAAAATGCCCAAACCAAGATTGCTCAGAGTTTGCGCCAGTTTGTGGTGCCAGCAGTTTTTGCTTTGTCAGGTACGCCCATCGAAAATCATTTAGGAGAGTTGTGGTCTATCTTTCAAATTGTGCTTCCAGGACTCTTACCAAGTAAAAAGGAGTTTATGAAATTACCGGCTGACCGAGTCGCGCAGTTTATCAAGCCTTTTGTCATGAGGCGTAAGAAAGAAGAAGTTCTTACAGAACTGCCTGATCTGATCGAAGTCGTCTATAAAAATGAACTGGAAGACCAACAGAAGGCTATCTATCTAGCCCAGTTGCAACAGATGCGAGACCGCCTAGCGCAAGTGACAGATCAAGAATTCCAGAGAAGTCGGGTAGAAATCTTATCTGGACTCATGCGTTTGCGCCAGATCTGCGATACGCCAGCTCTCTTCATGGACGATTACCAAGGAGCTAGTGGTAAATTGGATAGTCTTCGAGATTTATTGCTACAAGTGGCTGATGGTGGGCATCGGGTCTTGATTTTCTCCCAGTTCAAAGGAATGTTGGAAAAAATCGAGCAAGAACTCCCAGACTTGGGCTTGACCTCCTTCAAAATCACAGGTTCAACTCCTGCTCATGACAGACAGGAGATGACCAAGGCCTTTAACCAAGGGGAAAGAGATGCCTTTCTCATCTCCCTTAAGGCGGGTGGTGTTGGTCTCAATCTAACGGGAGCTGATACGGTTATTTTAGTTGACCTTTGGTGGAATCCCGCTGTCGAAGCCCAGGCTATCGGACGAGCACACCGCATGGGGCAGGAGCAGATGGTCGAGGTCTATCGTTTGATTACCAAGGGGACCATTGAAGAAAAAATCCAAGAACTTCAAGAACAAAAGAAACATTTGGTTTCCCAAGTTTTAGATGGTACGGAGTCGCGTGCGAGTCTCAGTCTGGCAGAAATTCGTGAAATTTTGGGAATTTCTGAAGCCAGCACTTGAAAAATCAAGACAATACGCTATAATGAAGTGTTGAAAGGAAATACAAAATGAAACAAGATCGATTTCCATTGGTGTCAGATGATGAGATCATGCTGACTAAAATGCCAGTCATGGACTTGTACGATGAGTCAGACTTTATTAGCAATATCAAAGGTGATTACCGCGATAAGAACTATTTGGAATGGTCTCCTATCAATGAGGAAGAAACCGTAGTTTCTCCAGTGGTTAATAAGGAGTCAAAGCCAAGCTCAGAACCTAAAAAAGTTGAAAAAACCTATGCTGAATTGGCTCGAGAAGAGGCGCGTGCGGACTTGAAGAAGAAACGTTCAGCCAAGTATTTGACTCAGGATGTTAGTCATACTAGACGACACAATGGTTCAACACTTGTTCGTCAAGGAAACCAACCAACAGCACCATTTCAAAAGGAAAATCCTGGTGAGCTTGCCAAATTTAGTAAAAACTTGAGTCAGTCTCACTATATCTTAGCTGAGGAGGTTGGCCAAGTGGCGAATCCAACTCCGAAAACCCAAACGGAAAAAGCTAAAAAGAACAACTACGATTTTCTAAAGAAGAGCCAAATTTATAATAAAAAGAATAAGCAAACGGAACAGGAACGTCAGGTTGCCCAAGAGTTGAATCTGACAAGAATTACTGAGTAGGGGAGAAAAGCATGTCAAAAACATATCATTTTATTGGAATCAAGGGATCAGGGATGAGTGCCCTAGCCTTGATGTTGCACCAAATGGGACACAAGGTTCAAGGTTCAGACGTTGAAAAATATTACTTTACTCAACGTGGACTAGAGCAGGCAGGGATTGCGATTCTTCCTTTTGATGAAAAGAACCTACAAGGTGATGTGGAGATTATCGCGGGGAATGCCTTCCGTCCAGATAACAACGTTGAAATCGCCTATGCAGATCAAAATGGTATCAGCTACAAACGTTACCATGAATTCCTAGGTAGCTTTATGCGCGACTTTGTCAGCATGGGAGTGGCAGGAGCACATGGAAAAACTTCAACAACAGGTATGTTGTCACACGTCTTGTCTCACATCACAGATACCAGCTTCTTGATTGGTGACGGGACAGGTCGCGGCTCAGCCAATGCCAAATATTTTGTCTTTGAATCAGACGAATATGAGCGTCACTTCATGCCTTACCACCCAGAATACTCTATCATCACCAACATTGACTTTGACCATCCAGACTACTTTACAAGTCTAGAGGATGTTTTCAATGCCTTTAACGACTATGCCAAACAAATTACCAAAGGTTTGTTTGTATACGGTGAGGATGCTGGGTTGCGTAAGATCACAGCCAATGCGCCAATCTATTACTATGGGTTTAAAGCTGAAGGCAATGACTTTGTAGCTAGCGATCTCCTACGTTCTACGACTGGTTCGACATTTACAGTTCACTTCCGTGGTCAAGAATTGGGTCAATTCCACATTCCAACCTTTGGTCGTCACAATATCATGAATGCGACTGCTGTTATTGGTCTTCTTTACACAGCTGGTTTTGATTTGAACTTGGTCCGTGAACACTTGAAAACTTTTTCAGGTGTTAAGCGTCGTTTCACTGAAAAAATTGTCAATGATACAGTGATCATTGATGACTTTGCCCACCATCCAACAGAAATCATTGCAACCTTGGATGCTGCTCGTCAGAAATATCCAAGCAAGGAAATCGTGGCAATCTTCCAACCGCATACCTTTACAAGAACCATTGCCTTGTTGGACGAATTTGCCCATGCTTTGAATCAAGCAGACGCCGTCTACCTAGCGCAAATCTATGGATCAGCTCGTGAGGTGGACCATGGCGATGTCAAAGTAGAAGACTTAGCCAATAAAATTAACAAGAAACACCAGGTTATCACTGTTGAAAATGTTTCTCCACTCCTAGACCATGATAATGCTGTTTATGTCTTTATGGGTGCAGGAGACATCCAAACCTATGAATATTCATTTGAACGTCTCTTGTCTAACTTGACAAGCAACGTCCAATAAGGAAAACAGATGGAAATTCCAATCACTATAAGGCAAGCTACCCTATCAGATTTAGAAGAAATGTTGGTGATTGAAGAAGCCAATCTTTCGTTAGAAGAGGCACTTAGCCGCCAATCCTTAGAAGAGAGTATCCGCAAGACTGCGGGTACCTTTCTTGTAGCTGGGGATGAAAATCAGATCCTAGGCTATGTTTTGGGAGAAGCTCAGTCTATTCATCCCAAATGGTTAGAAATAAAATCATTGACTATTTATCCTGACCATTGGGGACAGGGTCTGGGAACTCTTCTTCTTGCAGCCTTGAAACAGGTGACAGTCGAACTAGATTATCAAGGTATTCTTTTGCAAAGTCCTGATGAGTTGCTATCATATTTTGAAATGAATGGCTTTGTTGAAGAAGAAATGACAGAAAGTCATTATGGCAGTGGTTCTGAATGGTATCTGATTTGGGAAAATCCCTTTTATCAGGAGGAAATATGAAAATCAGACAAGCAAGATTTTCGGATTTAGATCGGATTATAGAGATAGAGCTAGAGAATTTTTCCCTTGAAGAAGCCATTCCTCGTTCGGTCTTTGAGGCGCATTTGCAGGAAATTCAGACCAGTTTTCTCGTAGCTGAAAAAGAGGGGCATATTCTTGGTTATATCGAAGGTCCAGTCGTCCCACACCGCCATCTCCTTGATCAGTCCTTTACAGAAGAAATAAAAGACTATAGCCATCAACCTGGAGGTTATATTTCTGTGACTTGCCTATCTATTGCCAAGGAAGCACAAGCTTTGGGAGTTGGGAAAAGACTATTAAAGGCTCTGAAAGAAGTCGCTTTAGAACATGAACGAGAGGGCATTAACCTGACGTGTCATGACTACCTTATCGCCTATTATGAAAAACATGGCTTTGTTAATGAAGGAATATCCCAGTCAAACTTTGCTGGGGAAACATGGTACGATATGGTCTGGCAACCGAATAATAAATAAAACTAGCTAGGGAATGCCCTAGTTGGTTGCTTTTCTGCGACTTTTAAGATATAATATTATGGATTGTCAACAAGGAGGTAATGCTTTTGACTGAAAAATCAAGAGAAGAAGAAAAATTAAGCTTTAAAGAGCAGATTCTACGTGATTTAGAAAGAGTAAAAGAACAAGATAGAAGAGAGAAAGAAGTAGAGATTCCAAATCTGACGGCTTCATCATCTCAAGCTAGTTCAGCAACTCCTTCAGATCTTGAACCAGAAACATCAACAGAAGAGTTGATGGCTGATTCCCTGTCTGTTGTCGATAAAATCCTAAAGAATGCACCAAGTGTTCCTCCACTTTCAAGTGCTAGTACTGATGAAACGGATGGACAAGAAGAGAAAGAGATTAGACAGCCAATCATTGATAAGATTGAAGTTGTAGAATCTGAAGAACCTCTAGTAGAGCCGATTCATCTGGCTGAAGAACCTGTAGTGGAACCCGTTCAACCTAAGGTAGAACCAGTTGAGCTTAAACCCGAAGAAAAAGAATTTAACGACACTCCGACTAAGGTTGCCGTAACCTATAAAACAGAAGACAAGAAAAAGGAAATTACCCCAGGAATGCCTGAAAGAGTTGAGCCTGTTTCTACAGAATCTAGCAGTGGATTAGCTGATGCTCCACGTCGTAGTCGTCGTCAAGGTGCAACATCAACTAAGAAAAAATCAAAAACCAAAGGTTGCCTAGTAACAGTTCTAGTTCTCCTAGTACTCGTTGCAGTTGGTGGTTATTTTGGTTATGGTTATGTGCAAGATTCCTTGAAACCTGTGGATGCGAGCTCTAAGGACTACGTAACGGTTCAAATCCCAGACGGTGCAAATGTTCAAGAAATTGGAAGCACCTTGGAAAAATCTGGTCTGGTTAAACATGGACTTATCTTTAGCCTTTATGCTAAATACTATAGCCATGCCAACTTGAAGTCAGGTTATTACAACTTGAAGAAGAGTATGAGTACGGATGAGTTGATTCAAGAATTGGAAAAAGGTGGGACTCCTGAAGCTCAGGCACCTGTTCTTGCAAACTTGACCATTCCAGAAGGCTATACATTAGAGCAAATCGCTCAAACAGTAGGACAACTTCAAGGTGAATTTAAAGAACCTCTTACTGCGGACGCTTTCTTGGCAAAAGCTCAAGATGAGACCTTTATCTCACAATTAGTAGCCAAGTATCCAAACCTACTTGGAAGTCTTCCAACAAAAGACAGTGGCGTTCGTTATCGTCTTGAAGGCTACCTTTTCCCAGCGACCTATACAATCAAAGACAGTACAACTGTTGAAAGTTTGATTGATGAGATGGTAGCTGCTATGGATAAGGCTATGTCACCATATTACGCTACGATCAAAGAAAAGAATCTGACGGTCAATGAATTGCTCAGCATTGCTTCTCTTGTCGAAAAAGAAGGTGCTAAAACCGAAGACCGCAAGATGATCGCAGGTGTCTTCTATAACCGCTTGAATGCTGGTATGCCACTTCAAAGTAATATCGCTATCCTATATGCTCAAGGAAAACTTGGTCAAAAGATTAGTTTAGCAGATGACGCTGGAATTGATACAACGATTGATTCACCATACAATGTTTACACACACCTTGGCCTCATGCCTGGACCGGTTGATAGCCCAAGTTCGGATGCGATTGAAGCAAGTGTAAATCAGACAAAGAGTGAGTACTTGTACTTTGTAGCAAATGTTGAAGACGGTAAAGTATACTTTGCGACAACAAAAGAAGAACATGATCAAAACGTTGCAGAGCATATCAATAGCAAGTTACCTCAAGCAAGTAGTTCAAACTAAAATTATGTGGTTTTCCACATAATTTTGTTTTAAAAAAGTAAATAGAAAAGAAAGTTAAAAAAATGGCAGAAAAAACTTACCCAATGACCCTTGAAGAAAAGGAAAAACTAGAAAAAGAATTAGAGGAGTTGAAACTCGTTCGACGCCCTGAAGTCGTAGAGCGTATCAAGATTGCTCGTTCCTATGGAGACCTTTCAGAAAATAGTGAGTATGAAGCAGCGAAAGATGAACAAGCTTTTGTTGAAGGTCAAATTTCAAGTCTAGAAACAAAGATTCGCTATGCTGAAATTGTTAATAGCGATGCAGTTGCCCAAGATGAGGTAGCAATCGGTAAAACAGTTACAATCCAAGAAGTCGGTGAAGACGAAGAAGAGGTCTACATCATCGTCGGTTCTGCAGGTGCAGATGCTTTTGCTGGTAAAGTCTCAAATGAAAGTCCGATTGGCCGTGCTTTGATTGGCAAGAAGACTGGCGATACTGCAACGATTGAAACACCAGTTGGAAGCTATGATGTCAAAATCTTAAAGGTTGAGAAAACGGCCTAAATAGGATGAAAAAGGAGTAGTGAAGGTTTTGCCTTGCTCAACTCCTTTTTGGTTTTTTGGATAAAAAGGAGACTATATGAGTTCAAATAAGAAGAAAAATAAAATGGAGCGTGGTTTAACCAATCGCCATGTTCAGGTGATGGCCATTGCGGGAACAATCGGAACCGGACTTTTCCTAGGTGCTGGTCGCTCTATCAGCCTTACAGGACCTTCTATCATCCTGATTTATATGATCACAGGAGCCTTTATGTTTTTGATGATGAGGGCTGTTGGAGAGATGCTGTATCAGGATCCCGAACAACATACCTTTATCAACTTTATCACCCGTCATTTGGGGAAAGGCTGGGGATATTTCTCAGTTTGGTCTTATTGGCTGTCAGTTGTCTTTATCGGTATGGCAGAAATCACTGCCATCTCAGACTATGTCCGCTTCTGGTTTCCCACATGGCCTAGCTGGATGATTCAGCTTATCTTTTTAACGATTTTGGCTTTGGTCAATCTGATTGCAGTTAAGCTCTTTGGAGAAGTCGAGTTTTGGTTTGCTATGGTCAAGATTGTGGCGATTTTAGCCATGATTGCCACTGGGGTCTTTATGGTTTTGACAGGCTTTAAGACACCGCATGGTGTTGCAAGTTTGGCAAATATCAGCGACCAGTTCTCTCTTTTTCCAAACGGAGTTATGAACTTTGTCATGGCCTTTCAAATGGTATTTTTTGCCTATCTGATGATTGAATTTATCGGGGTGACAACTTCTGAAACAAAGAACCCTCGTCAGGTCTTGCCCAAAGCTGTTAAGGAAATTCCTCTCAGAATTATCTTCTTCTACGGGGGAGCCCTCATTGCGATTATGGCCATTATTCCTTGGTCTTATCTTAATTCTTCAGATTCTCCATTTGTAACGGTCTTTGAACTGGCAGGGATCAAGTGGGCGGCGGCTCTAATCAACTTTGTTGTCTTGACCTCAGCGGCGTCTGCTCTTAACTCAACTCTCTACTCAACAGGGAGACACTTATACCAGATTGCCCATGATTCGCCAAATCGTTTCTTAAAGGCCATTAAGGTCGATACCCTTTCTCGTCACAATGTACCTCAAAATGCCATCATCGCCTCAGCGATCTTGATTGCCCTCGCTGCCTTTATCAACGTGCTACCAGGTGTTTCAGATGCCTTCGCTTTGATCACCGCATCCTCATCAGGTGTTTACATCGCGATTTATATCTTGATTATGGTGGCCCATCTCAAATACCGCAAGTCACAAGACTTCATGGCTGATGGCTACCTCATGCCTCAGTATCGCTTGCTTAATCCCCTAACCATTCTCTTTTTTGTCTTTGTTTTCGTGACTCTCTTTTTGCAAGAGTCTACCTTCATGGGGGCAGTTGGTTCTGCCATCTGGATCTTTGTTTTTGGGATTTATAGTCAGTGGAAATTTAGAAAATAAATCATGAACTCATCAACTCTGTTTGGTGAGTTTTTCTAGTTTGACAGTCCATCGAAATAAGACTATAATCAAGCTGTAGTAGTTTATTAGGAGGTTTGGATGCACGTTAGATTAGAAAATAAGGAGTCGCATAAAGTGCAAGAAATAGGGGATTTGATTCGTGCTTATAATCGTTCTAAAAGAGAAGAGGCTGAAAGCGAGCCACTGAACCTTTATGTTGAAGACGAAAAGGGCAATCTCATGGCGGGCTTAGTAGCTGAGACTTTCGGAAATTGGTTGGAAATCGAATACTTATTTGTGAAAGAGGAATTGAGGGGACAAGGAATCGGTTCAAAACTATTGCAGCGAGCAGAAAATGAAGCCAAGAAACGAAACTGTCGTTTTGCTTTTGTGAATACTTACCAGTTTCAAGCACCAGATTTTTATAAAAGGCATGGCTACAAGGAAATCTTTACCTTGCAAGATTATCCCTACACAGGACAAAGATACTATTACCAAAAAGATTTGTGACCTAGACTTCTTTCTTTTGTAGAGGAACTTAGCTAAGTATCAAAAAAGAACGAATACTCTTTATCATGTAAGATGGTAGAGAGTTTTTTGTTAATAAAATCTTACAAAATGACATTTATATATTGCATTAAGTTAGATATATGGTATAATGTTTTTAAAAGAAGCGCAACTTTTTAAAAATGTGAAGGAGGACGCTAGTGGCTAAAAATTTAAAATTAAAATTAGCTCGGGTGGAGCTTGATTTAACACAAGGGGATTTGGCAGAGGCTGTGGGTGTTACTAGGCAGACTATAGGCTTGATTGAAGCTGGGAAATACAATCCTAGTCTCTCCCTTTGCCAGTCCATTTGCAGATGCTTAGGAAAAACATTAGATCAATTATTTTGGGAGGACGAAGATGAAAAATAGATTTTTTTATTATCAATTATTAGACGAAAGGGAAGAACAACTGATGAATAAAGCGGGGACAGAGTCTTTTAATATGTTTATCGGGCTCATTCTGCTAAGTTATTTGGTGGCTGTATTAGCACCTGCTCTTTTTAATCCTAATATTCTTCTGGTTACCCTTCTTTTAGGAATTTTCTTCTTTTTCAATCGTGCACGACAACTTGGAGTGACCTACTATAGTCGTTTTCATTTTACGATTGTAGGGTGTTTGCTGGTAACTCTCGCTATTACGACTCTCTTGATGTTGGAGAACTATCAATTCAATATCGAAATTTATCAGCACAATCCTTTGAACGTTAAATACTTGTCTACTTGGGTCCTTACTTATCTGATCTACCTTCCTTGGGTTTTTCTCGGCAATCTCGGCCCTAAAAGTTATGGCGAATGGGCTCAAAAAAAGTTTGAGCAAGATATGGATGAACTGGAGAATGGAGAATAGCTTGTTAGCTTTTTATCAATCTTGGTAAAATGTGTTATAATAGTACTAATTTATCGGACGGTGTGAAAGTGGTAGAATACGTTCATACCTTTGTAAAGTAGGAAGAAGGAAAACAGATGTATCCAGATGATAGTTTGACATTGCACACGGACTTGTACCAGATCAACATGATGCAAGTTTACTTTGACCAAGGAATTCACAATAAAAAGGCGGTCTTTGAAGTTTATTTCCGCCAGCAACCTTTTCAGAACGGTTATGCAGTTTTTGCTGGTTTGGAAAGAATTGTACATTATCTTGAAGACTTACGCTTTTCAGATAGCGATATTGCCTACTTGGAGACGCTTGGGTATCATGGAGAATTCTTGGATTACCTACGAAATCTCAAGTTGGAGTTGACGGTTCGTTCTGCCCAGGAAGGGGACTTGGTCTTTGCTAATGAGCCAATTGTTCAAGTTGAAGGTCCTCTAGCCCAATGCCAGTTGGTCGAAACGGCTCTCTTAAACATCGTTAACTTTCAAACCTTGATAGCGACCAAGGCGGCTCGTATTCGTTCGGTCATTGAAGATGAGCCTTTGATGGAATTCGGGACACGTCGTGCGCAAGAAATGGATGCAGCTATCTGGGGAACACGCGCAGCCGTGATTGGTGGGGCTAATGGAACTAGTAATGTGCGAGCAGGGAAACTCTTTGGAATTCCTGTCCTAGGAACCCACGCCCATGCCTTGGTACAGGTTTATGGAAACGACTATGAAGCCTTCAAGGCTTATGCGTCAACCCATCGTGACTGTGTCTTTCTAGTAGATACTTATGATACGTTGCGTATCGGTGTGCCAGCTGCCATTCAGGTAGCTCGTGAACTGGGAGACAAGATTAATTTTAAAGGCGTTCGTATCGACTCAGGGGATATAGCCTATATTTCCAAGAAAGTTCGCCAACAGTTAGATGAGGCTGGATATCCAGATGCCAAAATTTACGCTTCCAATGACCTCGATGAAAATACCATCCTCAACCTCAAGATGCAACACGCTAAAATTGACGTTTGGGGGGTGGGTACCAAGCTGATTACAGCCTATGACCAGCCAGCTCTTGGGGCAGTTTATAAGATTGTATCTATCGAAGATGAAACTGGTAAGATGCGCAATACCATCAAGCTTTCAAGCAATGCTGAAAAAGTGTCGACACCAGGTAAGAAGCAGGTATGGCGCATTACCAGTCGTGAAAAAGGCAAGTCAGAAGGCGACTACATTACTTATGATGGTGTGGATGTTGCCAGCATGACAGAAATCAAAATGTTCCATCCGACCTATACTTACATCAAAAAGACCGTTCGTAATTTTGACGCCGTTCCTCTCTTGGTGGATATTTTCAAAGAAGGAACATTAGTTTATAAATTGCCTAGTTTGACAGAAATTCAGGCCTATGCTCGCAAGGAATTTGACAAGCTTTGGGATGAGTACAAGCGCGTGCTCAATCCGCAGCACTATCCAGTGGACTTGGCGCGTGATATTTGGCAAGATAAGATGGACTTGATTGATAAGATGCGCAAAGAAGCCCTTGGTGAAGGAGAAGAAGAATGAGTTTGCAAGAGACCATTATCCAGCAACTGGGCGTCAAACCAGTGATTGATGCCCAGGAAGAAATTCGTCGTTCGATTGACTTCTTAAAAAGATACTTGAAAAAACACCCCTTCCTTAAAACCTTTGTACTAGGGATTTCTGGAGGACAAGACTCAACCTTGGCAGGGCGCTTGGCGCAATTAGCTATGGAAGAAATGCGAGCAGAGACAGGAGATGACAGCTACCAATTTATTGCTGTCCGCCTGCCATATGGCGTGCAAGCAGATGAAGCAGATGCTCAAAAAGCCCTCGCTTTCATCCAGCCAGATGTCAGCTTGGTTGTGAATATCAAGGAATCAGCTGATGCCATGGCAGCTGCAGTTGAAGCGACAGGAAGTCCTGTTTCAGACTTTAACAAGGGCAATATTAAGGCTCGTAGTCGTATGATTGCCCAATATGCCCTTGCGGGTGCCCATAGCGGAGCGGTCATTGGAACAGACCATGCCGCGGAAAATATCACAGGCTTTTTTACTAAGTTTGGTGACGGTGGTGCGGATATTCTACCTCTTTACCGCCTCAATAAACGCCAAGGGAAACAACTCTTGAAGGAACTTGGTGCAGACCCAGCTCTTTATGAAAAAATCCCAACAGCAGATTTGGAAGAAGACAAACCTGGACTTGCAGACGAAGTCGCCTTGGGAGTCACTTACAATGAAATTGATGACTACCTTGAAGGCAAAACCATCAGTCCAGAAGCCCAAGCAACTATCGAAAACTGGTGGCACAAAGGCCAACACAAACGTCACCTACCAATCACCGTCTTTGATGACTTTTGGGAGTAAAAACCTCCAGTGGAGGTTTTTACCCTGAGCCTGGAAATGAGAAAGCGAGGAAGGTCCGGGGGACCTTTTTAGCTTCTTGCCTTGAAATTCGAGAGCAAGAATAACCTCCAGTGGAGGTTTTTAGCCTCTCACCTTGAAATAAAAAAGTGAGAGTTAGTCCAGTGGACCTTTTTACCCTGAACCTAGAAATGAGAAAGCGAAGAAGGTCCCGGGGGACCTTTTTAGCACGAGTCTAGAAACGGGAAAACGTGGCAGATTCGGTAACTCGAAGAGTTCGATTTCGTTGTCTCACCCCCGCAACGATGACTAGGTTTGAAAAAGCTTGGTAAAGCGCATTTCAAACCAGACAGCGACTGCGTCAAGGGACTAGATAAAACACTTTTTTCCTAGCTGTTTCTGAGTTCAGTCTTTTTACCCTGAGCCTTAAGCTTAGAAAGCGAGGTAACATTATGAAAGCAATCGGTATGCAAATGTTAGAGACGGAACGTTTAATCTTGAGAAGATTTGTGGAGAGTGATGCGGAAGCCATGTTTCAAAATTGGGCTTCGTCTGCTGAGAATCTGACCTATGTCACCTGGGATCCTCATCCTGATGTTGAGGTGACTCGGAACTCGATTCGAAATTGGGTTGCCTCCTATGCCAATCCTAACTACTATAAATGGGCCATTTGTCTCAAAGAAAACCCGGAGCATGTGATAGGAGATATCAGTATCATTGAAATGCACGAGGAAGATTTAAGTTGTGAAATTGGGTATGTTTTAGGAAAAAATTATTGGGGTCGTGGTATGATGACGGAGGCTTTGAAAGCTGTGCTAGACTTCTGTTTCACTCAAGCAGTTTTTCAAAAGGTCAGAGCACGATATGCCAGTCTCAACCCAGCTTCAGGCCGTGTCATGGAAAAATCGGGAATGTCTTATCTAAAAACCATTACCAATGGTGTGGAGAGAAAAGACTACGTTGCGGACCTTATTTATTACCAGATAAGCAGGGAAGACAGGTGATTCTCTTTTCTGTTTCTACCAAAGTCAGACCTTGTCTGGCTTTTTTTGTGCCAGATTTCTAAATAAACTGATTAAATTCCTATTTTTCCCTATCATTGTCCCTGTTTTTTCTGGAGTTTTGGGGATATAATAGACCTATCAAATCAAAGAATGGAGGAAGGCAATGGACAATGTAATCTTTTTTATTAGTGTTTTTCTTGCTGGAATTCTTTCCTTCTTTTCTCCTTGTATTTTACCCTTGTTGCCAGTCTATGCAGGAGTCTTATTGGATGATAAGAATGATGCCCAGGCTTCTAGCGAAAAATTTTCAATCTCAGTTGTAAGTTTATTGCGAACTCTGGCCTTTATAGCGGGGATTTCCTTTGTTTTTATCTTACTGGGTTATGGAGCTGGTTTTTTAGGCAATTTGCTGTATGCTTCTTGGTTTCAGTATGTGATGGGTGCGATTATCATTCTCTTGGGCTTGCACCAGATGGAAGTCTTACATTTGCAGGGACTCTACAAGGAAAGAAGGCTACAATTAAAGAGACAAGGGCAAAAGGGTAACGGCTATAGTCAGGCATTTTTACTGGGGTTAACCTTTAGTTTTGCTTGGACGCCATGTGTGGGGCCGGTTCTGGGGTCTGTTTTGGCCTTGGCGGCTTCAGGTGGTTCAGGAGCTTGGCAGGGTGCTGGTCTCATGTTGATTTACACGCTGGGTTTGGCGCTACCATTTTTGGTTCTAGCTCTTGCTTCCAGCTATGTTTTGAAACATTTCCGAAAACTCCATCCTTATCTCGGAACCTTCAAAAAAGTGGGTGGTTTTCTCATTATCGTGATGGGAATCTTGGTGCTTTTGGGAAATGCTTCCATTTTGACTACATTATTTGAATAGAGAGGAAAAAGAAATGAAAAAATGGCAAACATGTCTCCTTGGAGTAGGCTCAATTTGTTGCTTGGCAGCCTGTTCGGCTAAAAACATGTCAGACGAGTCTACTATGAAGGAGCAATCCAAAACAGAACAAGTTAGTTCGAAAACTGCGACTAAAGGTCAGGAAGTCGCTGATTTTGAACTAACAGGTGTAGATGGTAAGACCTATCGTTTATCTGATTACAAGGGCAAGAAAGTCTATCTCAAATTTTGGGCTTCTTGGTGTTCCATCTGTCTAGCCAGCCTTCCAGATACGGATGAAATTGCTAAAGAAGCTGGTGATGACTATGTGGTCTTGACAGTGGTGTCTCCTGAGCACAAGGGAGAACAAGCGGAAGCTGAATTTAAGAACTGGTACAAGGGCTTAGATTATAAAAATTTTCCAGTTCTAATTGATCCATCAGGTAAACTCTTGGAAAGTTATGGTGTCCGTTCTTATCCGACTCAAGCCTTTATAGACAAGGAAGGCAAGCTGGTCAAAACGCAACCAGGTTTTATGGATAAGGATATGATTTTAAAAGAATTGAAAGAAATGGGGTAGAGAAAGGCTATGAATGATAAAGTAAAACTTTTTGTCTTGGCAGGGGTCATTCTCTTAGCCATAACCGGTTTCTATTTTCTATTGATGCGAAATACAGGGCAGACAGATAGCTCGCAAATTGAGAAAGCGTCAGTTAGCCAAGGAGGAAAAACAGTGAAAAAAACAGAAGTGAGTAAAGACGCAGACTTGCACGAAATTTATCTAGCTGGGGGATGTTTCTGGGGAGTGGAGGAATACTTCTCACGCGTGTCTGGAGTAACCGATGCCGTTTCAGGCTATGCAAATGGTAGAGGGGAAACAACCAAGTACGAATTGATTAACCAAACAGGACATGCGGAGACTGTCCATGTCACCTATGATGCCAAGCAAATTTCCCTCAAGGAAATTCTGCTTCATTATTTCCGCATTATCAATCCAACCAGCAAAAATAAACAAGGAAATGATGTGGGGACCCAGTATCGTACCGGTGTTTATTACACAGATGACAAGGATTTGGAAGTAATCAACCAAGTCTTTGATGAGGTGGCTAAGAAATACGACCAACCTCTGGCAGTTGAAAAGGAGCCCTTGAAGAATTTTGTGGTGGCTGAGGACTATCACCAAGACTACCTCAAGAAAAATCCAAATGGCTACTGTCATATCAATGTTAATCAGGCTGCCTACCCTGTCATTGATGCCAGCAAATATCCTAAACCAAGTGATGAGGAATTGAAAAAGACCTTGTCACCTGAGGAGTACGCAGTTACCCAGAAAAATCAAACAGAACGAGCTTTTTCAAACCGCTACTGGGATAAATTCGAATCCGGTATCTATGTGGATGTCGCAACTGGTGAACCCCTCTTTTCATCAAAGGACAAGTTTGAGTCTGGTTGTGGCTGGCCTAGTTTCACCCAACCCATCAGCCCAGATGTTGCTACCTACAAGGAAGATAAGTCTTACAATATGACGCGCATGGAAGTGAGAAGCCGAGTTGGAGATTCTCACCTTGGCCATGTCTTTACAGATGGGCCTCAGGACAAGGGGGGCTTGCGCTACTGTATCAATAGTCTCTCTATCCGATTTATTCCCAAAGACCAAATGGAAGAAAAAGGCTATGCCTATTTACTAGATTATGTTGATTAAGAAGTCTTTCCTAAGCAGTTAGAGGAGAATTTTGCTATACTGATACTAGTAAGTGGTAAAGGAGCAGAGCATGACCTACACAATCTTAATCGTAGAAGATGAGTATCTGGTAAGACAAGGCTTGACCAAGCTGGTCAATGTAGCAGCCTACGATATGGAAATCATCGGTCAGGCTGAAAATGGAAGACAGGCTTGGGACTTGATTCAAAAGCAGGTGCCAGACATCATTTTAACTGATATCAATATGCCTCAGCTAAATGGCATCCAGTTGGCCAGTCTGGTCCGAGAAACCTATCCTCAGGTTCACCTAGTTTTTTTGACAGGTTACGATGATTTTGATTATGCCTTGTCTGCCGTCAAACTCGGTGTAGATGACTACTTGCTCAAACCCTTTTCGCGTCAGGATATTGAGGAAATGTTAGGGAAAATCAAGCAAAAACTAGACAAGGAAGAAAAGGAAGAGCAGTTACAAGATTTATTAACCGATAAGTTTGAGGGAAATATTGCTCAGAAAATCCAGTCCCATCTAGCTGACAGTCAGTTTAGTTTGAAGTCTTTGGCCAGTGACTTGGGCTTTAGCCCGACTTATCTGAGTTCCTTAATTAAGAAAGAGTTGGGCCTGCCTTTTCAGGATTATCTGGTGAGAGAGCGTGTCAAACAAGCCAAGCTCTTGCTTCTGACCACGGATTTAAAGATTTATGAGATAGCCGAAAAGGTTGGCTTTGAAGATATGAACTATTTTACTCAACGTTTTAAACAGATTGCAGGTGTGACACCTCGTCAGTTTAAGAAGGGAGAAGGCCGATGAAGCGTTCTTCTCTTTTAGTCAGAATGGTTATTTCCATCTTTCTGGTCTTTCTCATTCTACTAGCTCTGGTTGGGACTTTCTACTATCAATCTAGTTCATCAGCCATTGAGGCCACTATCGAGGGTAATAGCCAAACGACCATTAGCCAAACTAGCCACTTTATTCAGTCTTATATCAAAAAATTAGAAACCACCTCTACCAGTTTGACCCAGCAGAAGGATGTGTTGGCCTATGCTGAGAATCCTAACCAAGACCAAGCCAAGGGAATCCGAGATCTGTTTTTGACTATCTTAAAGGCAGACCAGGACTTGAAAACGGTGGTACTGGTCACCAAATCCGGTCAGGTTATTTCTACAGATGATAGTGTGCAGATGAAAACTTCCTCAGATATGATGGCTGAGGATTGGTACCAAAAGGCCATTCATCAGGGAGCTAAGCCAGTTTTAACCCCAGCTCGTAAATCAGATAGTCAATGGGTCATTTCTGTTACTCAGGAACTTGTTGATGAAAAGGGAGCCAATCTTGGCGTGCTTCGTTTGGATATTTCCTACGAAACTCTGGAAGCCTATCTCAACCAACTCCAGTTGGGCAAGCAGGGCTTTGCCTTTATCATCAATGAAAACCATGAATTTGTCTACCATCCTAAACGTACTGTCTATAGCTCAGCGAGTGAAATGGAGGCCATGAAACCCTACATCGAGACGGGGCAGGGCTATACGCTGGATCATCAATCCTACGTCAGTCAGGAACAGATTGCAGGGACTGATTGGACGGTTATAGGCGTGTCTTCGTTGGAGAAGTTAGACCAGGTTCGGAGTCAACTCATGTGGACCTTGCTTGCTGCTAGTGCCTTATCTCTTCTTGCCTGTCTCTGCTTGGTGTGGTTCAGTCTCAAACGCTGGATTGCCCCTTTGAAGGATCTGAGAGAAACCATGCTGGAAATTGCTTCTGGTACACAAAATCTTCGTGCTAAAGAAGCTGGTGCCTATGAACTGAGAGAAGTGACTCGTCAGTTCAATGCCATGCTGGATCAGATTGATCAGTTGATGGCAGATGTGCGCAGGCAGGAAGAAGCAACCCGGCAGTATGAACTTCAAGCACTGTCGAGCCAGATTAACCCCCATTTCCTCTACAATACTTTGGATACTATCATCTGGATGGCTGAATTTCAGGATAGTCAGCGAGTGGTTCAGGTGACCAAGTCCTTGGCAACCTATTTCCGCTTGGCGCTCAATCAAGGAAAGGATTTGATTTCTCTTTCTGATGAAATCAATCATGTCCGCCAATACCTCTTTATCCAGAAACAACGCTATGGTGATAAGCTGGAGTATGAGATTGCTGAAGAACCTGACTTTGATAATTTAGTCTTGCCTAAACTGGTGTTGCAACCTCTTGTAGAAAACGCTCTTTACCATGGTATTAAGGAGAAGGAAGGTCAGGGCCATATTAAAGTTTCTGTTCAGAGACAGGATACAGGGCTTGTCATCCGTATTGAGGATGATGGTGTTGGTTTCCAAAATCCTGGTGATAGCAGTCAAAGTCAGCTCAAACGTGGGGGAGTTGGTCTACAAAATGTCGATCAACGACTCAAACTTCATTTTGGAGAAAACTATCAGATGAAGATCAATTCTGCACCCGAAAAAGGGACTACAGTTGAAATATGCATTAATAAAATAGCAATTAGCTAACTCCCAGTCTATTCTGGGAGTTTTGCTTTTAAAATTCAGAATGATTAGTTGGCCTTGATAAAATCAGTAAAAAAAGATATGATAGATAGTGACAAAAGGGGTATCAAGTATGAAGGAAAAAGACATTCAAAGAGCAACAAGCCAGATTGTAGAAGATGTATTAGAAAAGGCTAATTTGAAGCAAGGAACTATCTTTGTTTTGGGCCTTTCTTCTAGTGAGGTGATAGGTGGTCAGATTGGCAAGGAATCCAGTCAAGAAATTGGGGAAGTCATTGTGAAGACCATTCTAGATATCTTAGAGGAAAAAGGGATTCATCTAGCCGTTCAAGGTTGTGAACATGTTAATCGCGCCCTCGTTGTTGAACGTCAGGTGGCAGAGCAGTTTGGTCTGGAAATCGTCAGTGTCCTTCCGACTCTTCATGCAGGAGGTTCGGGTCAGTTGGCAGCCTTCAAGTTTATGCAGGATCCAGTTGAGGTTGAATTTATCAAGGCCCATGCTGGATTGGATATCGGAGATACTGCGATTGGCATGCATGTCAAGCATGTTCAGGTTCCGATTCGCCCCGTACTGCGTGAAATTGGGCATGCCCATGTAACGGCTCTTGCAAGTCGCCCAAAACTCATCGGAGGTGCGCGTGCGCAGTATCCACAAGATTCTATCAGAAAGTCATGAGAATGAAAAAGACAAAACAACAACTAGAAAAAATTACCAAATATTCGATTCGTAAGCTCACTGTTGGGGTAGGTCCTGTAGCTATCGGGGCCTTCCTTTTTGGTGCCAGTACCCTTTTAGTAGATAAGGTGCAAGCCAATGAAATTGGTGGTGTTCATAGTGTGCATTACCGTTATCTGGCGGAGCAGGAATTAACCGAGTCTGAAAAAGCCTTGATTCACCATGAGGTTCCTACAGAATTTCAAGATGAAGATATTATTTATGTAGTTTATCGCAAGAAGGAGACTAACAGTCAACAACTTCCATACACAGGAAGTAAGGAGCTTGCTTTGGCAGGTCTTGGATTGGCAACAGCCTCACTAGCGGTTTTATTAGTTTCCAAGAAACACCGTAGTAAAGTACTTGGTATTCTGTTAATTAGCTCTATCGGCGTCAGCAATTTTGTACCTTTTACTGCCTTTGCATTTGAAAATAAAGAGTTACTTTCGTATAACCAAACTATTTCTGCATCTACACATGAATGTTTGGCTAAAGGTGTTATTCATATTGAAGGATATGAGTATGTTGGTTACTTTAAAGAATCAAAATCTAGTACCAATACAAGCAGTAAAAAAGGTGAGTCGGTAGTTGAAGAACCACAGACGGAATATACAGGCAAGATTGAAGCTAAAGGCACTCAGGAACCAGGCAAAGAGGGAGAGTCCTTAGTTGAAGAACCACAGACGGAATATACAGGCAAGATTGAAGCTAAAGGCACTCAGGAACCAGGCAAAGAGGGAGAGTCCTTAGTTCAAGAGCCACAGTCAGAATATACAGGCAAGATTGAAGCTAAAGGCACTCAGGAACCAGGCAAAGAGGGAGAGTCCTTAGTTCAAGAGCCACAGTCAGAATATACAGGCAAGATTGAAGCTAAAGGTACTCAGGAGCCAGGCAAAGAGGGAGAATCCTTAGTTCAAGAGCCACAGTCAGAATATACAGGCAAGATTGAAGCTAAAGGTACTCAGGAACCAGGCAAAGAAGGTGAGTCGGTAGTTCAAGAAAAGTTACCTGAATATAAAGTAACTGAGGGCGCGGTTACGAAAGAAACTACTACGGAGATTGACTATAAGACAGAAATTATCGAAGATCCAACCAAGTATACGGACGAAGAAACTGTCATCCAAGATGGAGAAAAGGGCAGTCAAATTACCAAAACGACTTATAAAACTCTCGAAGGGGTTGAGACTGACCAAGTTTTAAATACAGCTACAACTGTCATCAAAGAACCGGTCACTAAAAAAATAAGTCGTGGTACGAAACCAATTGAAGGAACTCTGGTAGAAGAAAGTCTTGAAAAGATTCCGTTTAAGGAAAAGGTTGAAGAAGATGATCAACTGAAAAAAGGTGAAAGAGTTACTGTCAAAGAAGGAAAAGACGGACAGAAAAAGGTTATAAAAACTTATAAGACAATTAAAGGACTGAAGACCGAAGAAGCACCGAAAGTTGTCGAACAGGTTTTGGAGTTAGATCAAGACCGTATCGTTAAATTAGGAACTAAAAACTTTGAAAAACCAATTTTAAGTTTGTCGCTTATCGATGTTAAAGATTTAAAACGAACATCTCAAATTCGTTACAATTTGGAAAATCCAAGTAAGGCAGCCATTAAATCTATTACCTTAACTCTGAAAAAAGGTGATGAGATTGTCAAAACATTGACTATTTCGCCAGACAACTTAACAGCTAGTCTGACAGATTTGCAGTACTACAAGGATTATAAACTCGAAACCAAAATGGTTTATGACCGTGGTGAAGGTGATGAAGAAGAAGTTCTAAGGGAAGAACCACTAAGAATTGACCTCAAAAAAGTTGAAGTCAAAAATATTAAAGAAACAAGCTTAATAAGTGTTGATACTGATGGTGTTGAAACGGATAGTAGCTTCTTAACTTCTGTTCCAACTGATGTAAAACCATACTATCTAAAAATCGCTACGCATGATAATAAGGTGACCCGTCTTGCTGTGGATAAAATCGAAGAAGTTACTGTCGATGGAAAAACACTATACAAGGTCACTGCTAAAGCTCCTGATCTAGTTCAGCATACTAATGGTAATGAACTCAGTGAAGAATATGTTCATTATTTTGCCAAGCCAAAATCTCACGAAGAGAATGTCTACTACGATTTCAATGAATTGGTAAAAGCAATGCAAGCTAATCGTAAGGGGACGTTTAAGCTTGGTGCAGATTTGAACGCAGCAAATGTTCCAACTCCAAATAAACAATATGTACCAGGTGTATTTAATGGTCATTTAACAAGTGTTGATGGAAAACAGTATACCATTCATAATATCGCTCGACCATTGTTTGAGCGTATTGAAAATGCTTCTGTGAAGAATATCAATCTTGGCAATGTGAATATTAATATGCCTTGGGCAGAAAATATTGCACCTGTTGCAAGAATTGTTAAAAATGCTGTAATCGAAAATGTCAAAGTTACAGGCCATATTATTGCGAAAAATGATATTGCTGGTGTGGTTAATAAATTAGATGGTGAGGGCGCTAAAGTTAATAATGTTGCTTTCATTGGTAAAATTGATGGTGTTGGGGATAAAGGATGGAATCTTGCTGGTATTGTGGGTGAGATTTGGAAAGGCCATGCGAATAAAACATATGTAGAAGCTGATATTACAGCAACTAAGGCCCGGGCTGCTGGTCTTGCGTCTACTGTTGACAATAGTTCGGACCCTAATGGTATCGGTAAATATGGGACTGTACGAAATTCAGTCGCTAAAGGAACAATTAAAGTTAAATCAACTGTAGATGTTGGAGGTTTCATCAGTAAGAACTGGGTATGGGGCAAACTTGAAAATAATGTTTCAATGATGAAAGTTGAGAACGGTGAAGAATTCTATGGTTCCGGTGATATTGATTACGATGGGGGATACTTCACGAATAATGCTCTTGAAAGAAACTTTGTTGTAAAAGATGTTAGTGCAGGTAAACATTCGTTCAAATATTCTCGTTCACATAGAATTAGAGAAATTAGTCTCGAAGAAGCTAATACCAAGATTGATGCAATGGGAATCACTGCTGATAAGTTTGAAATTAAACCTCTAATTGAGGACACTCTCAATAATACAAAATCATTAGATGAGACCTATAAAGATACTCAAGATTACAGAATTGACCGTGAGCTTGCTTACCGTAACATTGAAAAACTTCAACCGTTCTACAATAAAGAGTGGATTATCAATCAAGGTAACAAGATTCCAGAAGGATCTAAATTACTAACTACAGAAGTATTGTCTGTAACAGGTATGAAAGATGGTCAATTCGTGACGGACTTATCTGATGCTAGTCACATTATGATTCACTATGCGGATGGTACTAAGGAAGAAAAAGTTGTCACACGTAAAGCTGATTCTCAAGTTCAACAGGTTCGTGAATACAGTATCGAAGGTCTTGGTGACGTCGTTTATACACCAAATATGGTTGTTAAAGATAGAACACAATTAATCAACGATATTAAAGCAAAATTAGCAGGTGTTGAATTGATTTCACCTGAAGTGCGTGCGTTAATGGACAAACGTGGTAAAGCTGAAGAAAATACTGATGGTCGTAAAGATGGTTATATTAAAAATCTATTCCTTGAAGAAAGCTTTGAAGAAACGAAAGCTAATTTGGATAAATTAGTCAAAGCTTTAGCCGAAAACGAAGACCATCAATTGAATAGTGATGAAGCTGCCATGAAAGCTCTTCTTAAAAAAGTAGAAGACAACAAAGCTAAAATTATGATGGCTCTTACTTATTTAAATCGTTATTATGGATTTAAATACAATGATATGAGCATTAAAGACCTTATGATGTTCAAGCCTGATTTTTATGGTAAGAACGTTAGCGTTATCGATAGATTGATTCAAATTGGTTCACGTGAACATTTCTTGAAAGGGGACCGAACTCAAGATGCTTATCGTGATGTGATTGCGGGAGCAACAGGTAAAGGTAATTTAAATGACTTCTTAACATATAACATGAAACTCTTTACAGAAGATACTGATATGAATGTATGGTATAAGAAAGCTATTTCTCATACTAACTATGTAGTTGAGAAACAATCATCTAACCCTGATTTTGCTAATAAGAAATATCACTTATATGAAAACTTAAATAACAGTGAACATGGTCGATACATTTTACCACTTCTTAATACGAAGAAGGCTCACATGTTCTTAATTTCAACGTACAATACGCTAGCGTTTAGTGCATTTGAGAAATATGGTAAGAATACAGAATCTGAACGTGAAGCGTTTAAGAAAGAAATCGATTTACGTGCACAAGAGCAAATTAATTACTTAGACTTCTGGTCAAGACTTGCTGCTGATAATGTACGTAATCAATTGTTGAAATCTGAAAATATGGTTCCATCAGCAATTTGGGATAACCAAGATGTTCCAGGTAATGGATGGGCTGACCGAATGGGTCATAATAAGAATGGTGACTATGCTCCAGTTCGTGAGTTCTATGGACCTACAGGTAAATGGCACGGATATAACGGTATGGGTGCATATGCTTATATCTTTTCTAACCCACAAAATTCAGAGGCTGTATACTACATCATCTCTAGTATGATTAGTGATTATGGTACATCTGCATTCACTCACGAAACAACTCATATCAATGACCGTATGGCCTACTTAGGAACATGGCGTCACCGTGAAGGGACAGATATTGAATCATTTGCTCAAGGTATGCTACAATCGCCATCTCTTACAAACTATAATGGTGAATATGGTTCACTTGGATTAAATATGGCGTACGAACGTAAAAATGATGGTACACAAATTTATAACTATGATCCTAATATGTTAAGTAGTCGTGAGAAGATTGATCACTACATGAAGAACTATAACGAATCAATGATGATGCTTGATTACTTAGAAGCAGAATCTGTCATCAAGAAAAATACTGGAACTAACGATAAGTGGTTCAAGAAAATCGATAAGAAATATCGCGAAAAAGCGAGCTATAATAAGTTAGAAGGTGCACCACACCAATGGGATTTAGTTCGTGATTTAAATGATGATGAGAAGAGTATGAAACTGACAGCTATTGATCAACTTGTAGATAACAACTTCGCTACTAAACACGGGCTACCAGGTAATGGTCATTACCGTACTGAAGGATTCGATTCTGCTTATACTGTTGTGAATATGATGACTGGTATTTACGGTGGTAACACAAGTAAGAGTACGGCTGGCTCAATCTCATTCAAACACAATACATTCCGTATGTGGGGCTACTACGGTTACCTTGATGGATTCTTAGGGTATGCATCTAACAAGTATAAACAAGAATCTAAAGCAGCCGGTAACGTAGGTCTAGGTGATGACTTTATCATCCAAAAAGTTTCTAAAGGTAGATTTAATACATTAGAAGAGTGGAAGAAAGAATGGTATAAAGAAGTCAGAGCTAAAGCTGAGAAAGGTTTTGTAGAAATTGAAATTGATGGTCAAAAGATTTCAACATATGAAAAACTTCAAGAGCTATTCGATGCTGCAGTTGAAAAAGACCTTCAAGGTAATAAATTTGATAATACAGTGAATCTTAAATGGAAAGTTTACAAACAACTCTTGCAGAAATCAGACGGATTTACTGGAGATTTATTCACTAAATAGTAGATAGGACTAGTAAAATGAAAAAAGGTAGATCAGCTTTGTCTGTGTCTGCCTTTTTGTGCTATACTTAAGATATGCATAGAAAAACAGTGATTGATTTTAGGGCTTTGGGCGAGAGATACATCTTTACCCAGCCGATCAAAGAGTTAAAAACGAGAGATTTATCAGAAGTGACGGACCTGCTGGCACAAGTGGAAAGCCACCAAGAGCAAGGCTACTATGTAGTGGGCTACGTCAGTTACGAGGCTGCACCCGCTTTTGAGGAAAAACTGGCAGTTCACAAGTCTCCTCTACTGGGCGAGTACTTGCTTTACTTTACAGTTCATGATAGGGTAGAAACATCACCTATTCCTCTGACTTATGAGGAAGTAGATCTGCCTTCAAAGTGGCAGGAAGAAACATCTGCGACAGACTATGAAAAGGCTATTGTCCAGATTCACCATCATTTGCGTCAGGGAGACACCTATCAGGTCAACTACACTGTCCAACTCAAGCAAGAACTAAGTGCCAATCCTTTTGCTATCTACAATCGTATGGTGGTAGAGCAGGAGGCGGGCTACAATGCCTATGTGGAACATGACGAGATGGCAGTGATTTCCATGAGTCCAGAGCTCTTTTTTGAGCAAAATGACCGGGAATTAACGACTCGCCCAATGAAGGGAACGACCCAGCGGGGAGTGACTGATCAAGAAGACCTTGCCCAAGCTAGCTGGCTAGAACAGGATCCTAAAAATCGCTCTGAGAATATGATGATTGTGGATCTTTTACGCAACGATATGAACCGTATTTCTGAGGTGGGGAGTGAGCACGTGGAGAGTCTGTGTCAGGTGGAGCAGTATTCAACCGTTTGGCAAATGACTTCGACCATTAAGAGTCAGTTACGACCGGATGTGGACCTAGTTGAAATCTTCCGTTCGCTCTTTCCATGTGGATCTATCACAGGAGCTCCCAAAATTGCGACCATGGAAATCATCAAGAACTTGGAGCCTCAACCGCGTGGAGTCTACTGCGGAACGATTGGTCTCTTACTTCCAAATGGGCGACGGATTTTTAATGTCGCCATTCGGACCATTCAACTCTACAAGGGCCAAGCCATTTATGGAGTTGGAGGCGGGATTACTTGGGATAGCACCTGGGAATCTGAATACCGTGAAGTTCATCAAAAGGCGGCTGTACTCTATCGTAAACAACCACGTTTCCAATTGATTACAACTGGGAAAATCAGCCAGAAAAACTTGTTGTTTGAAGATCAACATCTGGAAAGACTGACAAAGGCTAGCCGTTATTTTGCCTATCTTTTTGATCCGGAAGACCTGAGACAAAAGATAGAGGAAGAGTGTCAGGCTTGTGATGCTAATCAAGACTACCGTTTGAGAATCAGTCTCAACAAGTCTGGAGGGATAGAACTCATTCGCCAAATCTTAACACCCCTCAGTCCAATTTTCTGCAAAGCCAAACTTTGTCTGCAAGAAACAGATTTGAATCAAGCGTTTACCTACTTTAAAACAACTCATAGACCACATTTAAGCGTAGGTAAACAGGAAATCATTTACCATAATGCAGCAGGAGAACTGCTTGAGACCTCTATTGGAAATCTGGTCTTAAAAATTAATGGTAAACTCTACACACCACCCATCAGTCAAGGAATTTTACCAGGAATCTACCGCCAGCATTTGTTGGAAACAGGACAGGTAGAGGAAAAAGTTCTGACTTTGGCAGACTTGAACCAAGCGGAAACTATCTATGGCTGTAACGCAGTCAGAGGTTTGTATGAGTTGGAAGTGATAGTATTGTGAGTTTTATCTATTAATAGCTTTTAGTATATATTAATACATATTTGTGTTATAATGTAACCGTAAACAATAAAAATTTAAAGGAGATTTTTGATGAAATCAAAAATAGTTTTGGGAGCTTCGCTAGCAATCGCAACACTTAGTTTAGTATCTCTTGTCGAGATTGATGGCTTCTCACCGTTTTTAATAGAGAATGTGAGCGCAAATACTCATTCTGTAAATAAAAATATCAATCACAAAGTAAACATTGACTTGGAAAATGCTGATGGGGGTAAAGGTCTAACTGTAAACTTTTCAACAGATAGTGTTAGTCCCGATTTATTTGATGAGTTTGCGAAAAAGAATGGAATTACAATAAAAACTAAGTTAGTTAATGCTAAGACAGGTGAAGTTGTAGAAGAAATTTTAACACCAAGTGTTTTTTTACGTTCTAATGATTTAACAAGTGGGACCACATCTTCGTTTCTATTTAGTGAATATCCTGATGGAGAATATAAATATGTTGTGTCTGGAGGAGACTTTATTGATCCTAAGACTAAATTTAAACATCAGTATAGAGGTGAATCTCCAGTTTTTAGAATACGTAATCGAAAATATGTGGAGTTGGGAACAACTGATAAAAAATTAGATGGAAGACGTGATGATAGCATTTATAAAGATGGAGTTGTTGAACACAAGGTAAATTTAAATTTAACAAGTTATCAAGGAGGTAATGGAGTTACTGCAATCTTTTCGACTGATAATGTTAACCCTAACTTACTTAATGCTTTTGGTGAAAAGGCTAAAGAAGTTTGGATTAGGTCTAAGTTAATTAATGTTAAGACTGGAGAGGTTGTTGATGAAACGTTTTCTCCCAAAGTAAGTTTAACCTCTAAAATTTTAACAAGTGGTTCTACAGCAACATTTTATTATATAGATTTAACTGATGGCGAATATAAATATGTTGCGTATGAAAGCCAGCAATATACTGATCCTCAAACTACATTGACTCATCAGTATAGAGGAGAATCTCCTATTTTTAGTATCAAAGATGGAAAATTTTCTGGTTTAGTACCATCTTCACAATCAGATAAAAAACCAAAAGATACGACTTCTAAACAGGAGAAACAGAAGGCTACAGTTCAGTCTGGTTGGTCAGGAAAATCCTATTATCAAAATGGCGTAAAAGTAACAAATAAGTGGATTTTTGATAAAAAAGCTAATTCGTACTTCTATCTAAATTCTTCAGGAAACTATACACAAAATAATTGGGTAGGTAATTATTATCTCAAATCAGATGGTAAGATGGCTAAAGGTGAGTGGATATATGATAGTAACTACAAATCATATTACTACTTGACGTCAGAAGGAAGCTACGCTCGTAATACTTGGGTGGGCAATTACTACCTTAAATCAAACGGTAAGATGGCTAAAGGTGAGTGGGTGTATGATAGTAGCTACAAATCATACTACTACTTGACATCAGAAGGCAGTTACGCTCGTAACACTTGGTCAGGTAATTATTATCTCAAATCAGATGGTAAGATGGCTAAAGGTGAGTGGATATATGATAGTAACTACAAATCATATTACTACTTGACGTCAGAAGGAAGCTACGCTCGTAATACTTGGGTGGGCAATTACTACCTTAAATCAAACGGTAAGATGGCTAAAGGTGAGTGGGTGTATGATAGTAGCTACAAATCATACTACTACTTGACATCAGAAGGCAGTTACGCTCGTAACACTTGGTCAGGTAATTATTATCTCAAATCAGATGGTAAGATGGCTAAAGGTGAGTGGATATATGATAGTAACTACAAATCATATTACTACTTGACACCAGAAGGAAGTTATGCTCGTAACACCTGGGTAGGAAATTACTATCTTAAATCAAACGGGAAAATGGCTGTTAATGAACGTACACCAGATGGTTATCGTGTAGATGGTTCAGGTAAGTGGATTCGTTAACGTAATTTTAGTAAAGAAGCTAGGAAAATTGGCTTCAAATTCAGAATAACGTATAATATCAATATTTTTTAATTCTTGATATTATACGTTTTATTTCTATCTAAATGCTCCGGGAAACTATGTCCAAAATGCTTGGGTAGGCAATTACTATCTTAAATCAGATGGTAAAATGGCTAAGAGTGAATGGATTTATGATAAAAATTATGGCTCCTATTATTATCTAACAGCAGAAGGTAACTACGCTCGAAACACATGGGGGTAGGAAATTACTATCTTAAATCAAACGGTAAGATGGCTAAAAGTGAATGGGTTGATGGAGGTCGTTACTATGTAGGAGCTAATGGATTATGGGAAACCAAATCATCAACCAATAGTGAATATTCTGCTGCTTTAGAAAAGGCAAAGAGTTATAACTCGTGGGCAAATATGTCTAAAAAACGCTTATATAAGCAATTAACTTCAAAATATGGAGAAAAATTTCAAAGTGATGCTGCACAATATGCCATCGATCATTTGAATGCAGATTATAAATCAAACGCCTTAGTAAAGCAAAGAATTATAGAAAATGGTTTAAGAACTCGAAGTCAGCAATTTATAATCAACTAGTTTCGCCTTATGGTGAAGAATTTACAGAAGAAGAAGCTAATTATGCAATTCGACATCTTGACGACTAATTATTTAGAATAACTATTTTAACACTGATTGACAAGTCAAGTGCAACAAAGTTGTTCCTCTAATTAAGAGAGTATCTTTAAAGCTGTTTGAGTGAGCTCAAACAGCTTTTTTGCGGACTATAGCCAAGTTCAAAATAGAAGGTTCTCCTATTGTCTTTCCACTCAGAACAAAATGGATTTTCCAATTTCAAAAAGGGGTTGGAGTTTATAGGTGTGAACAAAGGCATCTATGCTATATCCCGTTGGTTTCTCTCCCATTACTTCTGTAAATTGTTTCAGAAAGTCGTCCGATAAACGATCTAGTTTCAAATAATAGCTGGCTTCTCTAGCATACTGATAATGGTTATGGGTAGCATCTGCATAATGGTGTAGGTAATAGATCTTCTGCCCATTGACTTATTTCACTTGTGTTATGGAACCACGATTCATTTTACGCGTAATAGTAGAGCAGTTTCCCCCAGTCTACGAGCAAACTCAGCAGGTTTGAGTCCTACGTTTAAATAAGCTTCAATTTCTACTCGCTCAGCTTCAGATAAGTGCTTGTATGAGAATAATTAGTGGACATGTTCATCTTCCTTTATACTGTTTTTCGCAACTCTAGTATATCAGATGAACATGTCTTTTGTGTTGCACTTCATTTTAAAATAGGGCTTTCATAAATAGTTATTATTTGAGTGTAAAAAAATTAAGTATATGGTATACTATAGGTATAAATCATTAAAAACAACGGAGATTTTTATGAAAAAATCAAAAAAAATTTTAGTAACCAGCTTAGCAACTGCAACACTGGGACTTATTTCATTTGCGGATACAACTGGAGACTTTCCTTTTTCGGCTCAGCATGTTTCTGCTCAAGAAAAGGATGCATCTAAAAATGGTAAGGTTGTAAAAGAGAATACAACTTCGGCGCCAAATCAAGCTGAAAAATCAAAAACACCAGCGCAAAATCCTGCTGAGAAACCAAAAACACCAGCACCGAAACCAGAACCAAAACCAGCGCCAAAGCCAGCGCCGAAACCAGCTGAGAAACCGAAAACACCAGCTCAAAAACCAGCTGAGAAACCTAAAAATACAAGTCCTAAAGAGGATAAGTCCAAATCTACAGCTCAGTCTGGTTGGGTAGGCTCATCGTACTATGAAAATGGTACTAAAGTTACTAATAAGTGGATTTTTGATAAAAAAGCTAATTCTTATTTCTATCTAAATGCTTCGGGAAACTATGTCCAAAATGCTTGGGTAGGCAATTACTATCTTAAATCAGATGGTAAAATGGCTAAGAGTGAATGGATTTATGATAAAAACTATGGATCCTATTATTATCTAACCGCAGAAGGTAGCTACGCTCGAAACGCATGGGTAGGTAATTACTATCTCAAATCAAATGGGAAGAGAGCTAAAAATGAATGGATTTATGACAATAACTATGGGTCATACTATTATTTAACAGGAGAAGGCAGCTACGCTCGCAACACATGGGTAGGCAATTACTATCTTAAATCAGATGGTAAGATGGCTAAAGCTGAGTGGATTTATGACAAAAACTATGGATCCTATTATTATCTAACAGCAGAAGGCAGCTACGCTCGCAACAAATGGGTAGGTAATTACTATCTAAAATCAGATGGTAAGATGGCCAAAAATGAATGGGTAGATGGTGGTCGTTATTATGTAGGAGACGATGGTCTGTGGCAACCAAAACCAGCGCCAAAGCCAGCACCAAAACCAGCTGAGAAACCGAAAACGCCAGCACCAAAACCAGCTGAGAAACCGAAAACGCCAGCTCAAAAACCTGCTGCGAAACCAAAAACACCAGCACCAAAACCAGCTGAGAAACCGAAAACACCAGCACCAAAACCTGCTGAGAAACCAAAAACGCCAGCTCAAAAACCTGCTGAGAAACCAAAAACACCAGCACAAAAACCAGCTGAGAAACCGAAAACACCAGCACAAAAACCTGCTGAGAAACCAAAAACACCAGCACAAAAACCAGCTGAGAAACCGAAAACACCAGCACAAAAACCTGCTGAGAAACCAAAAACACCAGCACCAAAACCAGCTGAGAAACCAAAAACACCAGCACCAAAACCGGCTGAAAAAACTAAAGAAACAACTCCTAAACAGGATAAATCACAATCTAAAGTTCAGTCTGGCTGGGTAGGAAATTACTACCTCAAATCAGATGGAAAGAGAGCTAAAAATGAATGGGTAGATGGTGGTCGTTATTATGTTGATTCTGATGGAAAAAAGGTTAAAAGTGACTGGATTTATGATAAAAACTATGGATCCTATTATTATCTCACAGCAGAAGGCAGCTACGCTCGCAACAAATGGGTAGGAAATTATTATCTCAAATCAGATGGTAAGATGGCCAAGAATGAATGGGTAGATGGTGGCCGTTACTATGTTAATTCTGAAGGCAAAATGGTAAGGGGTAAATGGGTAGATGGTGGTCGTTACTATGTAGGAAACGATGGTGTGCGACAACCAAAACCAGCAGCCGGGAATCCATACTCAGCAGCTTTAAAGACAGCACAAGATTATAATAGGATTCATTTGTCAAAAAAAAGAATTTATGAGATGTTAATTTATGAAGGTTTTAATAGTGACACTGCACAATATGCTATCAATCATTTGCAAGCAGACTATAAGGCGAATGCCTTAGCTCAAGCAAGAGAATACCGAAAGAATGCCAATTTATCAAAGACAGAAATTTATGAGAGGCTAACTTCTCCTTATTTTAGAAAATTTACAAAAGAAGAAGCAGACTATGCCATTCAAAAACTAGATTTAACACCAGAAGGAAGCACTGCCCGCAATAAATGGGTAGGAGACTATTATTATAAATCAGATGGAAAGGTGGCCAAGAATGAATGGGTAGATGGTGGCCGTTACTATGTTAATTCTGAAGGCAAAATGGTAAGGGGTAAATGGGTAGATGGTGGTCGTTACTATGTAGGAAACGATGGTGTGCGACAACCAAAACCAGCAGCCGGGAATCCATACTCAGCAGCTTTAAAGACAGCACAAGATTATAATAGGATTCATTTGTCAAAAAAAAGAATTTATGAGATGTTAATTTATGAAGGTTTTAATAGTGACACTGCACAATATGCTATCAATCATTTGCAAGCAGACTATAAGGCAAATGCCTTAGCTCAAGCAAGAGAATACCGAAAGAATGCCAATTTATCAAAGACAGAAATTTATGAGAGGCTAACTTCTCCTTATTTTAGAAAATTTACCAAAGAAGAAGCAAACTATGCCATTCAACATTTAGGTGACTAATTTTTACAAATAGTGAAGCAAATGAGATGTTTTAATTTTGGCTTGTAGCCTGCAAACCTTTGCACAAAAGAGACGATTTTGTTATACTATATCTGTAAGCATTTTCAATTAAAAAGGAGAAGACGATGAGTCAAAAGATTATTGGGATTGACCTTGGTGGAACATCTATCAAGTTTGCAATTTTAACTCAAGAGGGAGAAATCCAAGAAAAATGGTCTATCAAGACTAATATTTTGGATGAAGGAAGCCATATTGTAGATGATATGATTGAGTCTATTCGACATCGTTTGGACTTGCTTGGATTGTCAGCTACGGATTTCCGAGGGATTGGGATGGGATCACCTGGTGTGGTTGACCGTGAAAAAGGGACTGTTATCGGTGCCTACAACCTCAACTGGAAAACCCTTCAACCGATTAAAGAAAAGATTGAAAAAGCCTTGGGGATTCCATTCTTCATTGATAATGATGCCAACGTAGCTGCTCTTGGTGAGCGCTGGATGGGTGCTGGTGACAACCAACCGGACGTTGTCTTTATGACACTTGGTACAGGTGTTGGTGGCGGTATCGTGGCAGAAGGCAAATTGCTTCACGGTGTTGCTGGTGCAGCAGGTGAACTTGGCCACATCACTGTTGACTTTGACCAACCAATCGCATGTACCTGTGGTAAAAAAGGCTGTCTTGAGACAGTTGCTTCTGCAACAGGGATTGTCAACTTGACTCGTCGTTATGCAGATGAATACGAAGGCGATGCGGCTTTGAAACGCTTGATCGACGACGGTGAAGAAGTAACTGCTAAAACTGTCTTTGACCTTGCAAAAGAAGGGGATGACCTTGCCTTGATCGTTTACCGAAACTTCTCACGTTACTTGGGAATCGCTTGTGCTAACATCGGTTCAATCCTAAACCCATCAACAATCGTTATTGGTGGTGGAGTATCAGCTGCGGGAGAATTCCTTCTCCAAGGCGTGCAAAAGGTTTATGATGAAAATACCTTCCCACAAGTACGCACATCCACAAAATTGGCTCTTGCAACTCTAGGAAATGACGCTGGAGTTATCGGAGCAGCATCACTTGTATTGCAATAAGATCATAAAAGGAGAAAAACACTACTTTAAAGCCAGTGATTTTCCTCCTTTCTTTTTTTATGCTATACTAGTTAGGACAATAAATGAGGTGAGAGTAAATGACAAAAGCAGATACGATTTTTAAAGAGAATATTGAACGAATCCTCAAAGAGGGTGTCTTTTCTGAACAAGCACGTCCCAAGTACAGGGATGGGACAGTTGCCAATTCCAAGTACGTAACGGGTGCCTTTGCCGAGTATGATTTGTCTAAGGGGGAATTTCCCATCACAACCTTGCGTCCCATTGCAATCAAATCCGCCATCAAGGAAGTACTCTGGATCTACCAAGATCAGTCTAATAGCTTAGATGTTCTCAATGACAAGTACAATGTTCACTACTGGAATGACTGGGAAGTGGGAGATACGGGAACCATCGGTGAACGCTATGGAGCAGTCGTTAAGAAACACGACATCATCAACAAGATTCTCAAGCAGTTAGAAGCCAATCCTTGGAACCGTCGCAATATCATCTCACTCTGGGATTACCAAGCATTTGAGGAGACAGACGGCCTCCTTCCATGCGCCTTTCAGACCATGTTTGATGTCCGTCGTGTTGATGGGGAAATCTATCTGGATTCGACCTTGACCCAGCGTTCGAATGACATGCTGGTGGCTCACCACATTAACGCTATGCAGTACGTAGCTCTTCAAATGATGATTGCCAAGCATTTCGGCTGGAAGGTTGGGAAGTTTTTCTATTTTATCAACAACCTTCATATCTATGATAATCAGTTTGAACAAGCAGAGGAATTGCTCCGTCGTGAGCCGTCAAACTGCCAACCTCGTTTGGTCTTGAATGTTCCTGATGGGACCAATTTCTTTGATATCAGAGCGGAGGACTTTGAGTTAGTTGACTATGATCCAGTCAAGCCACAACTGAAGTTTGATTTGGCTATTTAATACTCTTCGAAAATCTCTTCAAACCACGTCAGCGTCGCATTACCGTAGGTATGGTGACTGACTTCGTCAGTTCTATCCACAACCTCAAAACAGTGTTTTGAGCTGACTTCGTCAGTCTTATCTACAACCTCAAAGCAGTGCTTTGAGTAACCTGCGGCTAGCTTCCTAGTTTGCTCTTTGATTTTCATTGAGTATAAAAGAAAATAAAAAGAAGTTGAGAAATCTCAACTTCTTTTGTTGCTTAATGTGATACGCGGCGGCGAGCTGCTTTTTTGCGGTTTTCTTCGATGAAAGCTGCTTTTTGCTCTTCTGGCTCAATCACTTTCTTTTTAATTGCGTATACTGCACCTGCAACGGCAGCGACAGTTCCTGCGACACCTGTTACAAGACCTTTAGCGAATCCTTTAGCCATGAGTCTTCCTCCTTTATCTTCCCGATCAGCCAGGCTCCTCAAGAGGTAGCATTTTTCTGACCGACCTTTTTGTGATATAATAATAGTAACGAAAAAATGGGAATTTTTCAAGGAAAAAAGATGAAAACAAAAATAATTGTGATTGTTGGACCGACTGCTGTTGGGAAAACAGCCCTGGCTATTGAAGTAGCCAAGCGCTTTGGTGGAGAGGTGGTCAGCGGTGACAGTCAGCAAGTATACAGGAGGCTAGATATTGGGACGGCCAAGGCTAGCCCAGAGGAGCAAGCTGCAGTTCCTCATCATTTGATTGATGTCAGAGAGGTGACCGAGTCTTACTCGGCTTTTGATTTTGTTTCAGAAGCTAAGAAAGCTATTGAGGATATTCAAAGCCGTGGCAAGCTTGCTATTATAGCGGGGGGTACCGGGCTTTATATCCAGAGCTTGCTGGAAGGCTATCATCTAGGTGGAGAGACACCTCATGAGGAGATATTAGCCTATCGAGCTAGTTTAGAGTCTTATTCAGATGAGGAATTAGCTCATCTGGTGAAGCAAGCAGGCCTTGAAATTCCCCAGTTTAACCGTCGTCGAGCTATGCGTGCCTTGGAAATCGCCCATTTTGCTCAGGATTTGGAAAATCAGGAAAGTCCTTATGAAGCACTGATTATCTGCTTGGATGATGAACGCAGTCAGCTTTATGAACGTATCAATCGCCGAGTAGATCTGATGTTTGAGGCTGGGCTTTTGGATGAGGCCAAGTGGCTCTTTGACCATTATCCAGATGTGCAGGCAGCCAAAGGCATTGGCTACAAGGAACTCTTTCCTTATTTCCGTGGGGAGCAAACTCTTGAGGAAGCGAGCGAGAGTCTCAAACAGGCGACTCGTCGTTTTGCCAAGCGTCAGCTGACCTGGTTCCGTAATCGCATGCAGGTTACCTTTTTTCAGATAGGAGAGCCTGGTGTGCAAGACCGTATTTTAAGCCAGATAGAGGAGTTTTTAGATGATTGAAACGGAGAAAAAAGAGGAACGGGTCCTGCTCATCGGTGTGGAATTGCAGGGCATGGACAATTTTGACCTCTCCATGGAAGAATTGGCCAGTCTGGCTAAGACTGCTGGAGCAGTCGTAGTAGGTAGTTACAGGCAAAAACGTGAAAAATATGATTCCAAGACTTTTGTTGGCTCTGGTAAGTTGGAAGAGATTGCACGGATGGTGGATGCAGAAGAAATTACTACTGTCATCGTCAACAACCGTCTGACACCAAGGCAGAATGTCAATCTAGAAGAAGTTCTGGGTGTCAAGGTGATTGACCGTATGCAGTTGATTTTGGATATCTTTGCCATGCGGGCTCGAAGCCATGAAGGAAAACTCCAAGTTCATCTTGCTCAGCTCAAGTATCTCTTGCCTCGCTTGGTTGGTCAGGGGATTATGCTCAGCCGTCAGGCAGGGGGAATTGGTTCCCGTGGTCCTGGTGAAAGCCAGCTGGAACTGAACCGTCGTAGTGTTCGTAATCAAATCACAGATATCGAACGCCAGCTCAAGGTGGTAGAGAAAAATCGGGCAACAGTTAGAGAAAAACGTCTGGAGTCGAGTACCTTTAAGATTGGTTTGATTGGCTACACCAATGCTGGGAAATCAACCATCATGAACACCTTGACCAGCAAGACCCAGTATGAGGCTGACGAGCTCTTTGCGACCTTGGATGCGACAACTAAGAGTATCCATCTTGGGGGCAATCTTCAGGTCACCTTGACTGATACGGTTGGGTTTATCCAAGATTTGCCAACAGAATTGGTGTCCAGTTTTAAGTCAACCTTGGAAGAAAGCAAGCATGTGGATCTACTAGTTCATGTCATCGATGCCAGCAATCCTTATCACGAGGAGCATGAAAAAACGGTTCTGTCTATCATGAAAGACTTGGATATGGAGGATATTCCCCGCCTGACCCTTTACAATAAAGCGGATTTGGTGGAGGATTTCACGCCTACTCAAACGCCGTATGCCCTCATTTCTGCCAAGTCTGAGGATAGTCGTGAGAACTTGCAAGCATTGTTTTTGGAGAAGATCAAGGATATTTTTGAAGTCTTTACCCTGCGCGTGCCTTTTTCAAAGTCTTACAAGATTCATGATTTGGAAAGTGTAGCGATTCTGGAAAATCGTGACTACCAAGATGATGGAGAAGTGATTACAGGCTACATTTCCGAGAAAAATAAATGGAGGTTAGAGGAATTTTATGACTGATATTAAAACTTTGGCTCTAAAGTATGGGGGCTATACAAGTCTGGATAAGGTCTATCTGGATCAGCTTCTAGCTGGCAAAACAGAGCAAGAGCAGTTGGCTCTCATCACACCTCCGCCGAGTGTCGTTAATGCCTACTTTGCTGAACTCTACCAGAAAAAGAGTCCTGAAGCTGCGACAGATTACTTTGCAGAACTCAGTCATGAACTGAACCTCTACAATGCTGAGCCAAGTTTCACCTTTGAAAATAAGCCTTTTATTCGTCTTAATTTATCTGGCAAATCCTTTGGATTTTGCTATGAGAGTGAGGGCTTGGGGCGGATCTTCTCTGAAAATGAAGAGGAAATCTCGGATGACTTGCTTTTTGAGATTGCGCAAATTTTCCCTCATCAACTCGTCTTTGAAGAATCTGGAAAGATTTACATGAAGGATGCCGGAGAAGAGGAAGTTGTTAGTGTGGAGAGTCTCACAGCTTTGACTGATTTGGAAAGCTTGGCGGATGGTCGTAAACGTCTCAAAGGCTACAGCCAAGAGGATTTACTGCAAGAAGCTGTTGCTTTTTCTGGAAAGCGCTATTTCCGATCGGAAAATTGCACAGCTATGTTATATATTGATTAATTAGAAAGTATCGAATGGATATTCAATTTTTAGGAACGGGGGCTGGTCAGCCCTCTAAAGCCCGCAACGTCTCAAGTCTCGCCCTGAAACTCTTGGACGAGATTAACGAAGTCTGGCTTTTTGACTGTGGAGAAGGAACGCAAAATCGTATTCTGGAAACCACGATTCGACCACGGAAGGTCAGCAAAATCTTTATCACTCACCTGCATGGAGATCATATCTTTGGCTTGCCAGGATTCCTTTCTAGTCGTGCCTTTCAGGCTAATGAAGAGCAGACAGATTTGGACATCTACGGACCTCAAGGGATCAAGTCCTTTGTCTTAACAAGTCTTCGTGTGTCAGGTTCTCGTCTGCCTTACCGCATTCATTTTCATGAGTTTGACCAAGATTCCCTTGGGAAAATCCTTGAAACGGATAAATTTACAGTCTATGCGGAAGAATTGGATCACACTATTTTCTGTGTTGGTTATCGTGTCATGCAAAAGGACTTGGAAGGAACGCTGGATGCTGAAAAACTCAAGTCTGCTGGTGTTCCATTTGGCCCGCTTTTTGGAAAAATCAAAAACGGTCAGGATGTTGTTCTAGAAGACGGAACTGAAATCAAGGCAGCAGACTATATCTCAGCTCCTCGTCCTGGTAAGATTATCACCATTCTGGGCGACACCCGAAAAACCAATGCCAGTGTGCGTCTGGCTGTCAACGCCGATGTCCTTGTCCACGAGTCGACTTATGGTAAGGGCGATGAAAAAATTGCCCGCAATCACGGTCACTCAACCAATATGCAGGCAGCACAAGTAGCGGCAGAAGCTGGTGCCAAACGCCTCTTGCTCAATCATATTAGTGCTCGTTTCCTCTCAAAAGATATCAGCCAGCTCAAGAAAGATGCAGCAACTGTTTTTGAGAATGTCCATGTGGTCAAAGACTTGGAAGAAGTGGAAATTTAGAAGATTGAGAAAGGATAAGTATGCGTACTATTCTGATTACCGGAGCAAGCGGTGGCTTAGCCCAAGAAATGGTCAAACTCTTGCCAAATGACCAACTCATCTTGCTAGGTAGAAACAAGGAAAAACTAGCTCAACTATATGCAAAGCATCCTAATGTAGAATTGATTGAAATCGACATTACTGATGACTCAGCCCTAGAATCCCTGGTAGTTGACCTCTATCTCCGTTATGGCAAGATTGATGTCTTGATTAACAACGCTGGTTACGGGATTTTTGAGGAATTTGACCAGATTTCTGATCAAGACATTCACCAGATGTTTGAGGTCAATACCTTTGCTCTGATGAATCTGTCTCGTCGTCTTGGAGCTCGCATGAAGGAGAGGGGAAAAGGCCATATCATTAATATTGTCAGCATGGCAGGCTTGATTGCAACAGCTAAGTCCAGTCTTTACTCAGCGACCAAGTTTGCGGCTATTGGATTTTCAAACGCTCTTCGTCTCGAACTGATGCCCTATGGTATCTATCTAACGACGGTTAATCCAGGACCGATTCGTACTGCCTTTTTTGACCAGGCTGACCCAGATGGAAGTTACCTCAAGTCGGTTGACCGTTTTCTCTTAGAACCAGATGCGGTTGCTAAAAAGATTGTCAAAACCATAGGAAAGAATAAACGAGAACTCAATCTCCCAGTTTTGTTGAACCTAGCCCATAAGTTTTATACACTCTTTCCCAAGCTAGCTGATAAGTTGGCAGGGGGGATCTTTAACTATAAGTGAAAAAGCTGTTCCCTTGAGGAAGGGCTTTTTGATTTAATTTGTCGGAAGAAGAGTTGTTTTAAAGTTTTAAAATCCAGTCTCTTCGTGCATATTCATAGCTTTTAGGGTATAATACAAATAAAAGAAATCAAGAAGATACTTAGAGTCCAATCTAGGTACAAAAAGATAGAATCATGGATACAGGAGTAAAAAATGGCAAAAAAGAAAAGAGTTACCTTACCCAAGGACTTTAATGAACTACTAACTGATGGAAATATTGACCAATTAAAGTCCGTATATGATAAGTGTGAGTTAACTGCACATGATGGAAGATTTAGCTTATGTACACCTCTGCATATGGGAGGAGTCCCGGATGAATTGGTTATTTGGCTTGTCGAACAGGGCTTAGATATCAATATCCCTGATTATTATGGAGCAACTCCTTTGTATCGTCAGGCAACCATGGGAAGAGAGACTGTAAAACTCTTGCTCGAATTGGGTGCAGATGTTGAAAAAACCAATACTTATGGCAATACACCCTTGCATGTGGCAGCTGAGTTTTTTCATCCTAAGACCGTTGCGCTTCTCTTAGAAAAGGGAGCAAAGGTCAACCCTAAGAATGATAGGGGACAAACTCCACTAGACTCCGTTCTCACTGTCTGTCGGGGAATCTATATTGCCCAAACAGCTGAAATCGCCGCAATGCTTCTGGATGCTGGTGCTAAGAAAACACCAGCTATGAAAGAAAAGGTCGAAAATATTGGTAAGGATTTTGAATTTCATAGAGAAGGAATCAATCCCGACTATCTAGAAGCAGCAGATAAAGGTTTAGCCATACTTTATCGTTTGTTTGATGTCAAGCCGGTAGCCAAACGAATAACCCACGATGGAGTTTCTCCGATTCTCGTAAAAGAAGGTAGCTGGGAGGAGCAATATGAGGAACTATGGTCTTTCTTGATTCCTTCAAGTGGAGCAGCCAAAACTGTTCAGGGAGAAGTTATCCGTTTACCAGGTCGAGTCCGAGATGAACTGGATCGCAATGGTGGGGTCAACTGGGACAGGGACTATAGAAAAATGCTTCAGGCTCTCCCTCAATACTTGTCTCTAGGAAACTCTCTTTCAGAACAAGAATTAGAAGAAAGCAAGCAAGTTATTGCGCAAATCCATAGTAAAGAAAGCGATGATGAAGCCAGTCTAGATCGTCTGTGTCAGCTAGCTCTTATATGGATTAAGCAAAATCCTGAGCCCATTTCCCTAGAAAAAACAAGTTATAAGCGTTAAAGAGCATTGTAAGACAGATAAAACAAAGAAATCATGGTGAAATGATGCAACTAATTGACAAAGTTAAAAAAATAGAAACTTATATTTGTGAGTATTTTGAAGACTGGGATTTGGATGATCCTGTGGAAGAGGGATACCTAGATGATTATCAGAATATTTCTGGTGCTTCCGAGGAAGAGCTTCAAGCCTTGGAGGAAATACTTGGCATTCGTCTACCTAGTGACTTCAAAGAGCTTTATAGCTATAAAAATGGGAGTAAGTACCTCTCTATTTTACCTTGTGTGATTGACCAGAGAGAGCTGACTTTTTCTCTCATGAGTCTGCAGGAAATTGAGACTTGTAAAAAATACTTTCAAAATAGAGATGCTCTGTTAACAGAATTTCCCGATTATTTTTCTAGTCAAGATCTGGAAAATATGCGTAATAGTAGAATTAAGCCCTATCTTTTTAATAAAAAATGGCTTCCTTTTGCTCAGTATTGTGACTCTTGTTATCTTATGCTGGATTTTGATCCAGACCGAGAGGGGCAGGAAGGGCAGATTATTTGCTACATCCATGACCCTGATGAAATTATCTATGTAGCAGAAAGTCTTACGGAGTTGATTGAAGAGATAATGGATGAGATCATATGAACGGACAAATGTATCAAGTTCAAAATATAACAGATAACATTTGTTTAACCTTCCTGTACGACAGAGTTTTAAAAGAAATTGCCCTTTGTCGGATTGACTAGATTGTGAGGCTGAATTTAGGAGCTTTTTATTGATAGGTGCTGAAATTTCTGGATTAGTCTGCAGAATTTATTTTGAGCTGTTTTCTTGCGAAATTTGACCCAGTATTGTAAATCGAATCTTAAAATAGTATACTAGAAACATTGATTGTGAAAACGTTTGCTTTTCATTAATTTTAGGAGACAAGACATGGAAGTGACAGCCATTTATCATAGACCAGAATCAGAGTATGCTTATCTTTACAAAGAAGGTCGGCTACATATCCGAATTAGAACGTAGAAAAATGATGTTCAGAAGGTTATTCTGCATTATGGAGATCCATTTATTTTCATTGAGGATAAGTATGAAGCTAAGAAAGAAATGACCAAAGTAACTTCAGACGCCTTACTTGATTATTGACAGGTTACGGTCTCTGTTGATTTTTTACGCATTCAGTATCTCTTTGAACTCCTTGATAAAGAGGGTAAGGGTATTTTTATGTAGATAAGGAACATACTCAAGAAAACTTGGATGCTGAAGGAAATGGCTTTAAACTTCCTTATGTTCACGAAATTGATGGATGTCAGGTTCCTAGTTGGGTTTCAAATACCGTGTGGTATCAGATTTTCCCAGAACGCTTTGCTAATGGAAATCCTCATTTGACGTCAGATGGGAGCTACCTTAAGTCTGTTGACCGATTTCTCTTAGAACCAGATGCAGTGGCTAAAAAGATTGTCAGAATCATAGGAAAAAACAAACGGGAACTCAATCTTCCAGTTTTGTTGAACCTAGCCCATAAGTTTTATACTCTCTTTCCCAAGCTAGCTGATAAGTTGGCTGGGGGGATCTTTAATTATAAGTAAAAGGAGTTCCTTACAAAAGGAACTTTTTTATACTATTGAACTGAGTGTCAAAAATTTGTTTGTTTTTGTTCTAAATCTACATTCACTTTTTTCGAATCTTCTACAAATTTTAGGAAAAACAATCAAAAATATGATTTTTTGTGTTTAGGGTATTGAAATTTCCTATATTATTTTATAAAATAAAGGTAAAAGGCTATGAAAAAGTAATACGCTTACAAGAAAATGGAAGCGGTTACTAAAGGAGGATTTTATGGAAAAAGGCCATTGGAATCGTAAAAGAGTCTACAGCATTCGTAAGTTTGCCGTAGGAGCTTGCTCTGTCATGATTGGAACCTGTGCGGTTCTATTTGGAGGAAGTGTCATTGGAGAATCACCAGTTTTCGCGGATGAAACTCCGATTACCCACACTGTGGAACAAGCAAAAGAGGAAAGTCCGGCAGTGGAGGAAAAAGAAGATCAAGCTGTAGCAGAGCACAAGGATGCTGCAAGTGTCGATCAAAGTCAAGCTGCACCAATTGAAGCAAGCAAAGCCGAGAAGAAAGAAGATGAACCTGTAGCTCCAAAAGAGGAGAAAGCGTCTCTAAAACCTGAAGAAACAGCTCCAAAGGTAGAATCTCAAGCTTCAAGTCAAGAAAAGCCAGTCAAGGAAGATTTGAAAGCTGCGACAAATGAAGAAGTGAATCAAATGATTGAAGATAGAAAAGTGAATTTTAATCAAAATTGGCACTTTAAACTCAATGCGAATCCTAAAGAAGCTGTGAAATCAGATGCCGATGTATCAACATGGCAAAAATTGGATCTCCCACACGACTGGAGTATCTTTAACGATTTTGACCATCAGTCACCTGCCCAAAACGAGGGTGGACAGCTCAATGGTGGTGAAGCTTGGTATCGCAAGACCTTTAAACTTGATGAAAAAGATCTCAAGAAAAATGTTCGAGTGACCTTTGATGGTGTCTATATGGACTCTCAAGTCTATGTCAATGGCCAGTTAGTGGGGCATTATCCAAATGGTTATAACCAGTTCTCATACGATATCACCAAATACCTTCACAAAGATGGTCGTGAGAATGTGATTGCTGTCCATGCAGTCAACAAACAACCAAGTAGCCGTTGGTACTCAGGTAGCGGTATTTACCGTGATGTGACCTTGCAAGTGACAGATAAGGTTCATGTTGAGAAAAATGGGACAACCATCTTAACACCAAAACTTGAAAAACAGCAACATGGCAAGGTTGAAACTCATGTAGCCAGCAAAATTGTCAATACAGACGATAAAGACCATGAACTAGTGGCAGAGTATCAAATCGTTGAACGTGGTGGTCAGGCTGTAACAGGCTTGGTTCGTACAGCGAGCCGTACCTTGAAAGCACATGAGTCAACAAGCCTAGATGCGATTTTAGAAGTTGAACAACCAAAACTCTGGACCGTTTTAAATGACAAACCTGCCTTGTACGAATTGATTACGCGTGTTTACCGTGACGGTCAATTGGTGGATGCTAAGAAGGATCTGTTTGGTTACCGTTACTATCATTGGACTCCAAATGAAGGATTCTCTTTGAATGGTGAACGAATTAAATTCCATGGTGTTTCCTTGCACCATGACCACGGAGCGCTTGGAGCAGAAGAAAATTATAAAGCAGAATACCGTCGTCTCAAACAAATGAAGGAGATGGGCGTTAACTCCATCCGTACAACTCATAACCCTGCAAGTCCACAGACCTTGCAAATCGCAGCAGAACTTGGTTTGCTGGTTCAGGAAGAGGCTTTTGATACGTGGTATGGTGGCAAGAAACCATATGACTACGGACGTTTCTTTGAAAAAGATGCCACTCACCCAGAAGCTAGAAAAGGTGAAAAATGGTCTGACTACGATCTTCGTACCATGGTCGAAAGAGATAAAAATAACCCAGCTGTCTTTATGTGGTCTATCGGAAACGAAATCGGTGAAGCCGATGGTAAACCTCATTCTTTAGAAACTGTAAAACGTCTAGTCAAAGTTATCAAGGATGTTGATAAAACTCGTTATGTTACCATGGGAGCAGATAAGTTCCGCTTTGGTGATGGTAGTGGTGGACATGAGAAAATTGCTGATGAACTGGATGCGGTTGGATTCAACTATTCAGAAGATAACTACAAGAAACTTCGTGCGAAACATCCAAACTGGTTGATTTACGGTTCGGAAACATCTTCAGCAACCCGTACACGTGGAAGTTACTATCGCCCTGAACAGGAATTGAAACATAGTAACGGACCTGAGCGTCATTACGAACAGTCTGACTATGGTAATGACCGAGTTGGCTGGGGTAAAACGGCAACAGATTCATGGACGTTTGACCGTGACAACGCTGGCTATGCTGGACAGTTTATCTGGACCGGTACAGACTATATCGGGGAGCCTACACCATGGCACAACCAAAACCATACACCAGTTAAGAGTTCTTACTTTGGTATTGTAGATACAGCGGGTATTCCAAAACAAGACTTCTACCTCTACCAAAGCCAATGGGTTTCTGTCAAGAAGAAACCAATGGTTCACCTTCTTCCTCACTGGAACTGGGAGAATAGAGACTTAGCCTCTAAAGTAGAAGATGCACAAGGTAAAATTCCAGTTCGCGCCTACTCTAATGCTGCAAGTGTTGAATTGTTCTTGAACGGTCAATCTCTCGGAGTTAAGAAGTTCAACAAAAAACAAACTAGCGATGGACGAACTTACCAAGAAGGTGCCAATGCCAAGGAACTCTATCTTGAGTGGAAGGTTGCGTACCAACCAGGTACCTTGGAAGCTGTAGCTCGCGATGAAGCTGGAAAAGAAATTGCACGTGATAAGATCACGACTGCAGGCCAACCAGCAGGTGTTCGCCTCGTCAAGGAAGAACACGCAATCGCAGCAGATGGAAAAGACTTGACCTACATCTACTACGAAATCGTAGATAGTGAAGGAAATGTGGTACCAACTGCCAATAATTTGGTTCGTTTCCAATTGCATGGACAAGGTCAACTGGTCGGTGTCGATAATGGGGAACAAGCCAGTCGTGAACGCTACAAGGCGCAACCAGACGGTTCTTGGATCCGTAGAGCCTTTAACGGTAAAGGGGTTGCCATTGTTAAATCAACTGAGCAAGCAGGTAAATTCACTCTAACAGCCCATTCAGATCTCTTGAAATCTGGTCAAGTAACGGTCTTTACTGGTAAAAAAGAAGACCAAGAAAAGACCGTTCTCGGAACAGAAGTACCAAAAGTACGTACTGTTATTGAGAAAGAGCCAAAAATGCCGAAGACAGTCGGTTTTGTCTACAGTGATGGCAGTCGTGAAAAACGTCCAGTAACTTGGTCTTCAGTTGATGTGAGCCAAGCAGGAGTTGTGACTGTTAAGGGTATGGCAGACGGACGCGAGGTTGAGGCCCGTGTCGAAATTCTAGCAATCGCAAATGAGCTTCCAACTGTTAAGCGTGTTGCTCCAGGAACAGACTTGAGCGCTGTTGACAAATACGTTTCTATTGCTGTTACGGATGGAAGCGTACAAGAATACGAAGTTGATAAGTGGGAGATTGCGGAAGCAGATAAAGCTAAACTGTCAGTTGCAGGATCACGTATTCAAATGACTGGTCAACTGGGTGGTGAGACTATTCACGCTACCCTTGTGGTAGAAGAAGGTAATCCTGCGGCTCCTGCAGTACCAACTGTAACGGTTGGTGGCGAAGCTGTCACTGGTCTTACTAGTCAAAAACCAATGCAATACCGCACTCTTGCTTATGGAGCTAAGTTACCAAAAGTCGCAGCAAATGCTGAAAATGCAGCTGTTACTGTAGTCCAAGCAAGCGCAGCAAACGGCATGCGTGCAAGCATCTATGTTCAACCAAAAGATGGTGGACCTCTTCAAACCTATGCAATTCAATTCCTCGAAGAAGCACCAAAAATTGACCATTTGAGCCTACAAGTGGAGAAAGCTGACAGTCTTAAGGAAGACCAAACAGTGAAATTGTCTGTACACGCTCACTATCAAGACGGAACACAAGCAGTTCTACCAGCTGATAAAGTGAACTTCTCTACAAGTGGTGAAGGGGAAGTCGCAGTTCGTAAAGGAATGCTTGAGTTACATAAGCCAGGAGCAGTCACTCTCAAAGCAGAATATGAGGGGGCTACAGGTCAAATCAATCTCACGATCCAGGCCAACACAGAGAAGAAGGTTGCGCAATCTATCCGTCCAGTAAATGTAGTCACAGATTTGCATCAGGAACCAAGTCTTCCATCAACAGTAACGGTTGAGTATGACAAAGGTTTCCCTAAAGCCCACAAAGTCATTTGGCAAGCCATTCCAAAAGAAAAACTCAACCACTATCAAACCTTTGAAGTTCTAGGTAAAGTTGAAGGTCTGGATCTTGAAGCGCGTGCTAAAGTATCTGTAGAAGGTATCGTTTCAGTTGAAGAAGTCAGTGTGACAACCCCAATCTCAGAAGCACCACAATTACCAGAAAGCGTTCGTACCTACGATTCAAATGGTCACGTTTCATCAGCTAAGGTTACTTGGGATAAGATTCGTCCAGAGCAATACGCCAAGGAAGGTGTCTTTACAGTCAATGGTCGCCTAGAAGGTACGCAATTAACAACTAAACTTCATGTTCGCGTATCTGCTAAAACTGAGAAGGGTGCAAACATTTCTGACCAATGGACCGGTTCAGAATTGCCACTTGCCTTTGCTTCAGACTCAAATCCAACTGATCCTGTTTCAAACGTCAACGATAAATTGATCTCCTTTAACGACCGACCAGCCAACCGTTGGACAAACTGGAACCGTACTAATCCAGAAGCTTCAGTTGGTGTCCTATTCGGAGATTCAGGTATTTTGAGCAAACGTTCAGTTGATAATCTAAGTGTCGGATTCCACGAAGACCACGGAGTTGGTGTACCGAAGTCTTATGTGATTGAATATTATGTCGGTAAGACCGTTCCAACAGCCCCTAAAAACCCTAGCTTTGTAGGTGAGGAAAACCATGCCTTTAATGATCCTGCAAACTGGAAAGAGGTAAGCAATCTCAAAGCACCAGCTCAATTAAAAGCTGGAGAAATGAATCATTTCAGCTTTGACAAGGTTGAAACCTATGCGGTTCGCATTCGTATGGTTCGACTTGATAGCAAGAAAGGAACGTCTATCACAGAAGTACAAATTTTTGCGAAACAAGTTGCGGCAGCTAAACAAGGACAAACGAGAATCCAAGTTGACGGTAAAGACTTAGCAAACTTTAACCCAGATTTGACAGACTACTATCTTGAGTCTGTAGATGGAAAAGTTCCTGCAGTAACAGCAAGTGTTAGCAACAATGGTCTCGCTACCGTCGTTCCAAGTGTTCGCGAAGGTGAGCCAGTTCGTGTTATCGCGAAGGCTGAAAATGGGGACATCCTAGGAGAATACCGTCTACACTTTACAAGCAATAAAGACTTGCTCTCTCGTAAACCAGTTGCCACGGTCAAACAAGCTCGCTTGCTACAAGTAGGACAACCGCTTGAATTGCCAACTAAGGTTCCTGTTTATTTCACAGGTAAAGACGGTTACGAAACAAAAGACTTGGCAGTAGAATGGGAAGAAGTTCCAGCAGAAAAGCTGACAAAAGCAGGTCAATTTACCGTTCGAGGTCATGTCCTAGGTAGTGATCTTGTTGCTGAGTTCACTGTACGAGTGACAGACAAACTTGGTGAAGCTCTTTCAAATAACCCAGAGTATGATGAAAATAGTAACCGCGCCTTTGCTTCAGCCACTAACGACATTGATAGAAACTCCCATGACCGTGTGGACTATCTCAATGACGGAAATCATTCAGAAAATCGTCGTTGGACAAACTGGTCTCCAACACCATCTTCTAATCCAGAAGTATCAGCAGGTGTAATCTTCCGTGAAAATGGTAAGATTGTAGAACGGACTGTAGCGCAAGCCAAACTTCATTTCTTTGCAGATAGTGGTACGGATGCCCCATCTAAACTCGTTTTGGAACGCTATATTGGCCCAGATTTTGAAGTGCCTACCTACTATTCAAACTACCAAGCCTACGATGCAGCTCATCCATTCAATAATCCAGAAAATTGGGAAGCTGTACCTTATCGTGCGGACAAAGACATCGCAGCTGGTGATGAAATCAACGTAACATTTAAAGCTGTCAAAGCCAAAGCAATGAGATGGCGTATGGAGCGTAAAGCAGACAAGAGCGGTGTTGCGATGATTGAGATGACTTTCCTTGCACCGAGTGAATTGCCTCAAGAAAGTACCCAATCAAAAATTCTTGTAGATGGAAAAGAGCTTCCTGACTTCGCTGAAGATCGTCAAGACTACCAAATCACCTATAAAGGTCAACGTCCAAAAGTCTCAGTCGAAGAAAGTAATCAAGTAGCTTCAACAGTTGTAGATAGCGGAGACGATAGCCTTCCAGTACTTGTTCGCCTTGTTTCAGAAAGTGGAAAACAAGTCAAGGAATACCGTATCCAGTTGACTAAGGAAAAACCAGTTTCTGAGAAGACTGTTGCTGCTGTACAAGAAGATCTTCCAAAACTCGAATTTGTTGAAAAAGATTTGGCCTATAAGACAGTTGAGAAAAAGGATTCAACACTGTATCTAGGTGAAACTCGTGTAGAACAAGAAGGAAAAGTTGGTAAGGAACGTATCTTCACATCGGTTAATCCTAGTGGAAGTAAGGAAGAAAAACTCCGTGAAGTGGTAGAGGCTCCGACAGACCGCATCGTCTTGGTTGGAACTAAACCAGGAACCTCCCTTCCAGAAGATGAAGTGAAGAACCTTGTCCTCGACAGACCCGAACTTATAGTCGAAGAAGAAATCATTGACTTCAAGGTTCAGGAGCGTAAGTCTGATAAGTTGTACCTAGGAGAAACTCGTGTCCTACAAGAAGGTCAAAAAGGTATTCGTCTTCACTTGATTGAAGTGGAAAATGGAAAACGTCAGCTTAAAGAAACTTACGATAAAGTCGCTGCTCAAGATCGTATAGTAGAAGTTGGAACTAAACCAGGAACTTCTCTTCCAGAAGATGAAGTGAAGAACCTAGTCCTTAACAGACCAGAACTTGTAATCGAAGAAGAAACAATTGATTTCAAGGTTCAGGAACAAAAGAATGATAAGCTTCCAGCGGGTCAAACTCGTGTTCTCCAAGAAGGTCAAAAAGGTATCCGTGTTCACTTAATCGAAGTTGAAAATGGTAAGCGAACTGAAAAAGAAAGCTATGATAAAGTTATAGCTCAGGATCGCATCGTAGAAGTCGGTACAGCTGGTGAAACGACCAAACCAGTACCTCAAGAAGCAACAAAACCACAAGTATCAGAAAAAGCAGATACAAAAGAAATTGCTTCAAGTAAAGCTAATCAAGCTCAAAAAGAGCAGTTGCCAAATACAGGAAGTGCAGCAAGCCATGCAGCAGTAGCAGCAGGTTTAGCTCTTCTCGGTTTGGGGGCAGGATTAGTCGCCACTAAAGACAAAAAAGAAGATTAGAGTTTAGTATTTTCAGGCTGTAGAATGCCTTATAGCTTAAAAGAGGCTGAGACAAAAAGATTTTTATTTTAGGAATTCTTTATTATAAAATTTTAAAATAGATAGATTAGACAAAAAAGCGAACAATACAGCATTCTGAACGTCAGATAACTGATTTTGTTCGCTTTTTATATTTAAGGTTAGACTTTTGTCTCAGTCTTTTTTTAAGTATAGGAGTAAAAGAAAAACCCGGTAATTAAATACAGGGTTGGTAATCATTTTACCATCATCAATTCGACAATCATAGCTATGTAAATGATTAAGGTAAGGAGAAAACCGGCTCTCCAGAAGAATTTGATGAATTTAGGGTAATAAAAACTTCGTTTTTTGACAAGGAAAAAGACTACAAGGAGGATTGCTAGGAGAGAAAGTGCGACTCCAAGTCGCGGTAGAAAGTTGTGGGTAAAAGCTTTAGCAGTAATCAGATAGTACTCGAATACCAAAAGTGGAAAAGCGAGATCCGCGAAATTAAATCCTATTTTCCTAAGTCCGAAAAGCTTTGTGACAATAAAGCAAACCACCAAGGTTAATATCAATAATAAAATAGATGCTATTTTCATTAAAATCATACCCATATTGTATCATAAAAAAACGCTAAAGGAAATGAGAAACATAGGATTTTATGGCAAAGGCAGGCTTTTGAGATTGTAGGTGTTTTTTGTTATAATGAAAGTTATGAAATCTTATAATACCTTGAATGATTATTATCGAAAACTTTTTGGAGAAAAGACTTTCAAAGTTCCTATTGATGCGGGATTTGACTGTCCAAATCGTGATGGAACTGTAGCTCATGGTGGTTGTACTTTTTGTACGGTTTCAGGTTCTGGAGATGCCATTGTGGCACCGGATGCCCCTATCCGTGAGCAATTTTATAAGGAAATTGACTTTATGCACCGCAAATGGCCAGATGTTAAAAAGTATCTAGTTTATTTCCAAAACTTTACCAACACCCATGAAAAGGTGGAAGTGATTCGGGAACGTTATGAGCAGGCTATCAACGAGCCAGGTGTAGTAGGAATCAATATCGGAACACGGCCAGACTGTTTACCCGATGAAACCATCGAATATTTGGCTGAGTTGTCGGAACGCATGCATGTGACGGTTGAATTGGGCTTGCAGACCACTTTTGAAGCAACCTCTGACTTGATTAACCGTGCCCATTCTTATGAATTATACGTGGAAACAGTAAAACGCTTGAGAAAGTATCCCAAGATTGAGATTGTTTCCCATTTAATTAATGGTTTGCCCGGTGAGACTCATGAGATGATGATTGAAAATGTAAGCCGTTGTGTTACGGATAATGATATTCAAGGAATTAAGTTGCACTTGCTTCACCTCATGACCAATACACGGATGCAGCGAGATTACCACGAAGGACGCTTGCAACTGATGAGTCAGGATGAGTATGTCAAAGTTATCTGTGATCAACTGGAAATCATTCCCAAGCATATCGTCATCCATCGAATTACAGGAGATGCACCGAGAGATATGCTGATTGGTCCTATGTGGAGCCTCAATAAATGGGAAGTGCTAAATGCTATTGAAACTGAGATGCGACGTCGTGGAAGTGTGCAAGGATGCAAGTCTGTAAAACAGGAGTTTAAAAATGAAAAGACCACTTGAGATGGCACATGATTTTTTGGCGGAAGTTGTGACAAAAGAGGATATTGTTGTGGATGCGACCATGGGCAATGGCCATGATACCCTTTTTTTAGCCAAGCTAGCCAAGCAAGTCTATGCCTTTGATATCCAGGAGCAGGCTTTGGAGAAGACGCAAGAGCGTTTGGATCAGGCTGGAATGACAAATGCCCAGTTAATCTTGAAAGGTCATGAGACACTAGACCAGTTTGTGACAGAAGCTAAGGCAGGGATTTTTAATCTTGGTTATTTACCTTCTGCTGACAAATCCGTCATCACCCAACCTCAGACTACTATCAAAGCCTTAGAAAAGCTATGTCACTTGCTTGTCAAAGGAGGACGGATTGCAATCATGATCTACTATGGTCATGAAGGAGGAGACACCGAGAGGGATGCTGTATTGGAGTTTGTTAGCCAGTTGAACCAACAAGAGTATACTGCTGCCATTTATCGAACTCTCAACCAAGTTAATAATCCACCGTTTTTAGTTATGATTGAAAAATTAGAAAGGTATAGACATGGATAAGCAATACCTTCGTGAGAAGCTTGAGGCAATGCGCCAAAATTTTGTCGAGTCAACGCATCACGAGCGAGCAGTCGGGGTGCTCGACGAAGCACATATGAGCAAGAAAATGCTTAAAATCAAGAAAAAATTAGTGGCTCTTGAAATGGAACGATGCCAGAAAAAAATTGAGCACAAAGACTGTTCTAAGATTGATCAGAAAATCCAAGAGCAAAAGGAGATTTTTGAATCTTGTTGTAAAAAAGATTAAGGAGGAATTGTGTGGAATTACTCATTTACTTGATTCTATTTTTATTTGTCTTAATCATTTCAACTACGACCAATAAACTTCTCCCTTTTTTGCCCCTTCCTCTTGTGCAAATCCTTTTAGGGATTGGGATTGGCTTATTTGTTCCTGATGCGGACTTTCATCTTAATACGGAGCTGTTTCTGGCCATGGTTATTGGTCCCTTACTCTTCCGGGAGGCAGAAGAAGCAGATATTACGTCCATTTTGAAGCACTGGCGGATTGTTGTCTTTCTGATCTTTCCTGTGATTTTTATCTCGACCTTAAGCTTGGGGGGCATGGCTCACTTTCTTTGGATGACTCTTCCTTTGGCTGCCTGTTTAGCAGTTGGAGCGGCACTTGGGCCAACAGATTTGGTTGCCTTTGCATCTCTTTCTGAACGTTTTCGTTTTCCCAAACGGGTTTCTAATATTCTAAAAGGGGAAGGACTCTTAAATGACGCTTCTGGTTTGGTTGCCTTTCAGATGGCTCTTGCTGCTTGGACAACAGGAACGTTTTCTCTCAGCCAAGCTGGGACTTCCCTAGCACTTTCTATACTTGGTGGTTTTGTAGTCGGTTTTGTGACGGCTATGGTCAATCGTTTTTTGCATAGCTTTTTACTGAGTGTGCGAGCGATAGATATAGCCAGTGAACTATTGCTAGAGCTAAGTTTGCCACTCATGACCTTTTTTATCGCAGAAGAGTTTCATGTTTCAGGGATTATCGCAGTAGTGGTTGCAGGTATTTTGAAGGCCAGTCGCTTTAAGAAAATTACGCTCCTTGAGGCTCAGGTAGACACCGTGACGGAGACCGTCTGGCACACCGTGACCTTTATGCTAAATGGATCAGTCTTTGTTCTCTTGGGAATGGAATTAGAATTGATTGCAGAGCCAATTTTGTCTAATTCTCTCTACAATCCCCTTCTTTTACTGCTTTCAGTTGTCGTTCTGACCTTCTTGCTTTTTGCGATCCGCTTTGTCATGATTGCTGGTTTTTACTTTGTGAGGACGCGTCGACTTAAGAAAAAAATTCATAAGTACATGAAAGATATGCTTCTTTTGACCTTCTCTGGTGTCAAAGGAACAGTATCTATCGCGACCATTCTCCTCATACCAAGTCATTTGGAGCAGGAATATCCTTTATTACTCTTCCTTGTAGCAGGCGTTACACTGTTGAGCTTTTTAACGGGTTTACTGGTTCTCCCTCACTTATCTGAGGAACAAGAGGAAAGCAAGGATCATTTGATGCATATAGCGATTCTGAATGATGTAGCTGCAGAATTAGAAAAAGAGCTGGACCATCACAAGAACAAACTTCCTCTTTATGCAGCTATTGATAATTATCATGGTCGAATTGAAAACCTCATCCTTAGTCTGGAAAATAAGAGAGTCCAGGAGGACTGGGAGTCCCTCAAGCTTCTTATCTTGAGTATTGAGAGTGACGGTTTGGAGCAAGCCTACGAAGAAAATAGAATCAGCGAGCGTGGCTATCGAGTTTACCAACGTTACCTAAAAAACATGGAGCAGAGTATCAATCGGAATTTCGCTTCTAGAGTGACTTATTACTTCCTAGTTTCATTACGGATACTGCGCTTTCTACTCCATGAAATGTTTACCCTTGGCAAAACTTTCCGTAGTTGGATGAATGAAGAATCTCGTAAACTACTAGCAGTTGACTATGATCAGATTTCAGAGTTGTATTTGGAAAATACAGAGCTGATTATCGAGAGTTTGGAAAACCTCAAAGGGGTTTACAAGAGTTCTCTGATTAGTTTTATGCAAGAGTCTCGTCTACGCGAGACGGCCATTATCGGAAGTGGTGCCTTTGTTGAGCGGGTTATCAATCGCATCAAGCCAAACAATATTGATGAAATGCTACGAGGCTACTATCTCGAACGTAAGGCAATCTTTGAATACGAAGAAGCTAAACTGATGACAGCCAAGTATGCCAAAAAGCTACGCCAAAATGTTAATAATTTAGAGAATTATTCTCTGAAAGAGGCCGCAAATACCTTGCCTTATGATATGCTAGATTTAATCAGAAGAACTTAGATGATGAAGAAAATGACGGAGGATGGAACATGAAAAAGTGGTGGAAAGAGCTGATGGACAGGCCCTTATTGAAAGCTTTTTTGCATTATTATCAAGCATCTGATAGCGAGTTGACCAGTGTTGCGGTTGCCTACTATTGGTTGATTTCAATCTTTCCTTTGCTAATGATAATGGTCAATATTTTGCCTTATTTTCAGATTCCGGTCTCAAATTTCTTACTGACGATCAAGGAATTTTTGCCTGATACGGTGTATGATGTGGTCGCCAAGATTGTCCGAGAAGTTCTGACTCAACCATCGACTGGTTTGCTGAGTTTTGCCGTTTTATCTGCACTCTGGACCTTTTCGAAATCAATGGATTTCCTCCAAAAAGCCTTTAACAAAGCCTATGGAGTGACTAAGAGTCGAGGAATTATCTCCCATCAGTTGATGAGTCTACTTGTTAGTTTTGGCTTGCAGATCCTTTTTGCCTTTGCCTTATTTTTGAGTATGTTTGGTCGTATGTTGCTCAACCTCCTCAAAACTTACTGGCAATCCGACAGTCCGCTATTTTCCTACCTACAAGACTTTACAGGTCCTCTGGTCTATGCCTTGATCTTTGCCATTCTGGTCATGATTTATTACTTCCTTCCAAAAGTAAAAGCACCACGAATCCGCTATGTTTTACCAGGAAGTGTCTTTGTTTTGCTAACTCTTATCTTTTTATTGAATATCTTTTCTGTCTACGTCAATAGTTATGTTAATCATCTAGTTGACGTTCGATTTTTCAGTTCCATTATCGTGGTAGTCATGATGTTCTGGTTTATTCTCATTGCAAAGATTTTGATTATCGGAGCAGTTATCAATGCCAGTGTTCAGAGTTTGAAAGATCCAAAGTTTGGTATGGAATAATTAGAAAAATCCCTATTAGGTTTCCTAATAGGGATTTTCTTAATAGATAAACATGGCATCTCCAAAACTGAAGAAGCGGTAGCGTTCTTGGATGGCATGGTGATAGGCATCTAGGACTAAGTCACGACCGGCAAAGGCAGAAACTAGCATAACAAGAGTTGACTTGGGCAGGTGGAAGTTGGTTGAAAAAGCATCCACAACCTTCCAGTCGTAGCCTGGTTTGATAAAGATATTGGTCCAACCAGAATCTGCTTGGATTTGCCCATTAAACTTGGAACCGATGGTTTCCAGTGTGCGAATCGAAGTGGTTCCAACAGCGATGACGCGACCTCCATTTTCCTTAACAGAGCGAAGGGTGGCAGCTGCTTCCTCAGAGAGCTGGTAGAATTCAGAGTGCATTTCATGTTCGTCCAGATTGTCAACAGAGACAGGTCTAAAGGTTCCGAGTCCGACGTGAAGAGTGAGATAGACCAGATGAACACCTTTGGCTTGGATTTCTGCTAGCAATTCTTTAGTAAAGTGGAGACCAGCAGTAGGTGCGGCAGCAGAGCCACTCTCTTTAGCGTAGACCGTTTGATAGCGTTCACGGTCATCTAGTTTTTCGTGGATATAGGGTGGTAGCGGCATTTCACCCAGACTTTCTAAAACTTCTAGGAAAATTCCTTGGTATTCAAAGCGGACAATGCGGCCCCCGTGGGTCAATTCTTCCGTAACGACAGCACTGAGACGACCATCTCCAAAGCTGACGCGAGTACCGACCTTGAGGCGTTTGGCAGGTTTAGCCAGAACTTCCCACTCATCACCATTAGTATTTTTGAGTAGGAGAAGCTCCACATGGCCACCTGTTTCTTCCTTTTGACCATAGAGGCGGGCAGGGAGAACGCGAGTGTCGTTCATGACAAGGGCATCACCAGGTTCCAGCATGTCGATAATAGAGTGGAAGTGTTTATCCTGCATTTCTCTCGTTTCACGATTAACGATAAGGAGTTTGGAGGCATCTCGTTTTTCAAGGGGCGTTTGGGCAATCAATTCCTCTGGCAAGTGGAAATCAAAATCAGCTGTATTCATTTTTCATCATTCTTTCTAAGTTCTAATCCTATCCATTATAACATGTTTCAAGTTTGGACGCTCTTTTTTTGGAAAATAAATCGTTTTCACTTGACAAAAATTGGTCTATACCATATAATAAATATAGAAACATGGAGGATATAAAATGAAAGTTATTAAAGTTGAGAATCAAGTCGAAGGTGGAAAAGTAGCTTTTGAGATTTTGAAGGAAAAATTGGCCAATGGCGCTCAAACATTAGGACTTGCGACAGGAAGCAGCCCGCTTGAGTTTTACAAGGAAATCGTTGAGAGTGACCTTGATTTTTCAAATCTAACCAGTGTAAATCTCGATGAGTATGTAGGGCTTGATGGGGATAATCCACAGTCTTATCGTTACTTCATGCAGGAAAACTTGTTCAACCAAAAACCATTTAAAGAAAGTTTCTTGCCTCGTGGGGTTAAGGATAATGCTGAAGAAGAAGTTGAACGCTACAATCAAATTTTAGCTGACCATCCTGTTGATCTCCAAATCTTGGGAATCGGTCGCAATGGACATATCGGCTTTAACGAGCCAGGAACTCCATTTGATAGCCAAACGCATCTAGTAGAACTTGATCAATCTACCATCGAAGCCAATGCTCGCTTCTTTGATAAAATTGAAGACGTTCCAACCCAAGCTATCTCAATGGGGATTAAAAACATCTTGGATGCCAAGTCAATTATTCTCTTTGCTTACGGTGAATCAAAAGCAGAAGCTATTGCCGGAACAGTGTCTGGACCAGTGACTGAGAGTCTACCAGCAAGTAGCCTACAAAACCACCCTGATGTGACGATTATCGCTGATGCAGAAGCGCTCAGCTTACTTGAAAAGTAAAAAATACAAGAACCACTTACTCTTTGGAGTGAGTGGTTCTTATACTTCAAATGTTCACTATTCTGCTAAAAGAAATTTTTCTGTAAAACACTGTAACAGTTGTCGATATTTCATATAAAAAGGCATCCAATAGAAAATTCTTAAATGTCTGTAAACTTTGATATAATCGTATTGACTATTTTTTATGATACTATACGATTTTTATTAAGACAGTCGATAGTTGTTGATGCTGGAAACTATGATATAACTGGCAATTCCTGACATGTGAAGAAAGATTGAAATCCAACCTGTTATATTTGGTAGAAGCATGGTGAGAGATAGAACGATTAAAAAGATATAAAATAGTTTTAATCCTAAATTGAAATTTTTCCATATACTAAACATACTCATCACCCCACCCGTTACAAAAGCATAGCCAATAGCAGAGATACCCGATGCCTGAATTTCCTGATTCTGTGTTAATAGATGGAATACAATTGAAGATATTACCATAGAAGTAATAAAAACTAAAAATACATATTTTGATCCCTTTTTATACTCCAATAGCCCACCAAAAGGAAGTAACATTAAAGTATTTAAAACTAAATGAAACCATATAAACCATACTGGTGCTTCTTTACTTCCATGCATAAATGTACCACTAAAGTATTGCCAACAATAAATTGGCTTTGAATGAAATGCAAATAAGTCATACATTACACTTCCCAAAAAGGTAGTAAGAATCCCTAGCAATAAACAAATTACAACTAAAATACTGACCACAGGGCAAATTTTTATGATTCTTTTCATGTTATAGATTCACTTCTAAATAATACTAATTTTTGCTAATCAATATGTGCTACTATTATATCATTTCCATCTGTAAATGTTAATCAATTTTAACAAGATTAAAAAGATTAAAATTGAAGATAATATAAGTTTATGGCAGTTTTTTCTTGACAATTATTCCTTTTACGTGTAAAATGGAATAGATCTTGAACTTGAAGGGAGTGAAAAAAATGTCTAAAACAGTAGTACGTAAGAATGAATCTCTTGACGATGCACTTCGTCGTTTCAAACGTGCGGTTACTAAAGCTGGTACTCTTCAAGAAACACGCAAACGTGAATTCTATGAAAAACCTTCTGTAAAACGTAAACGTAAATCAGAAGCAGCTCGTAAACGTAAAAAATTCTAATTTGAAATGAAAGGCTAGACTTGTCTAGTCTTTTTTTGCATAATGTTTAGAGGAATAAATTGTTATGAGAGAGTATATAAAAGAATATCAAAAGATGCGTGAAAATCACTTGGAAGATTGGGGTTATTGTGCTGATCCGATAGATTGGAAGGAATTTGAAGAGTCAAACCAAAGAATTTTTGAAAAGTATTTGACCGATTCAAAAGTATTGTCTGACAAGGTTTTAAGGGTAAAATTGTACAGTAGCTTATTGCTAGATGATATTAAATATTTTGCTTATTATGCTGCGTTTTTAGATGGGGATTTTACACAATTAAACAATGCGCTATGGCAAACAGGAAGAACTGAGCTGATGAGAGGCGGTTTGTTAGCAAGTGGAACCATTTACACAGATGGAATTTTGAAAGGCTTGTTTACCTCTTTTGCTTGTAATGATTTTTCAGTCATTCCATCATTCATCCCCATAGATTTACCCTTGTTGAAAGGAACTTATTATCCAGAAAATGTGATGAATCTTTTATACGCTCTTTATTATCAAGATGAAGAAAGATTATCCGATTCTCTTTTACGTGCACAACAGTTTTTGGAGAAGAAAAAACGAACTGGCATGGAAGAATTTTCTGTTCGGTATTTTATAAACTTGGCAAGAAAAGATGCAGTTGCATTAAGTGAGTCCTTACAAAGTTTATGCCAAGCTTATCAGAGACGAGGTTACCCTTATGAAAAGATTGATAAGTGCTTTGCGGACGAGATTCATGGTCTATATCGATTGGTACGATTTTTTGACCATTCCTTGTTCGAAGAAGTCAGCATGCCGTCTCATAAGACTTTTTTGAAGGAGTTTGAAGAATGGCAAGTCCAAAATCAGTTTCCACAAGGGCAACAGTGCTATACCTATCCTCAAGATATGGCTGATGCAAACAGAATATTAACAAAAGGTCTTCCAAGAATTTACTTTGAAAAATCTGGAAGGGACTTGGTGATAGACGTTGACCAATTTGCAGTAGATTTGTCTCGGTTAATTTGAAGGAGTACGAAAAGACTTCCTAGTCAAATCTTTTCCCAAGCAACATCAAATAAATACTGTAAATCCTGCAAAAAAAGGAAACTTCCACCTACAATCTGATATAATAGTAGGGAGAACTCGATTGAAGGAGGAAATTATGTCGGTTTTAGTAAGAGATGTCATTGAAAAACTCAGACTAGATATTGTCTATGGTGAAGGCGAATTACTTGAAAAAGAAATCAATACTGCGGACATTATGAGACCTGGTCTTGAAATGACAGGCTATTTTGATTACTATACACCAGAACGGATTCAGCTGTTAGGGATGAAGGAGTGGTCCTATTTAGTTGCCATGCCTGCCCAGAACCGTTATCAAGTTTTGAAGAAAATGTTTCTACCTGAAACACCTGCTGTTATCGTGGCTCGTGGTCTGGTAGTGCCAGAGGAAATGTTGAGGGCTGCTAGAGAATGCAAGATTGCGATTTTAACCAGTCGAACTGCAACCAGTCGTTTATCTGGAGAACTTTCTAGCTATCTTGATTCCCGTTTGGCTAAACGTACCAGTGTACACGGTGTCTTGATGGATATCTATGGCATGGGTGTCTTGATCCAAGGAGATAGCGGTATCGGTAAGAGTGAGACAGGTCTTGAGCTTGTGAAGCGTGGACACCGTCTAGTAGCGGATGACCGTGTCGATATTTATTCTAAGGATGAGATGACTCTTTGGGGTGAACCTGCTGAAATCTTGAAGCATTTACTTGAGATTCGTGGAGTTGGGATTATCGATATCATGAGTCTCTATGGTGCAAGTGCTGTAAAAGATTCTTCACAAGTTCAGCTAGCAGTTTATTTGGAAAATTATGATACGCATAAGACCTTTGACCGTCTAGGAAACAATGCCGAAGAGCTCGAAGTTTCTGGTGTAACGATTCCGCGTATCCGTATCCCAGTAAAAACAGGACGCAATATCTCTGTTGTTATTGAGGCGGCTGCCATGAACTATCGTGCTAAAGAAATGGGCTTTGATGCGACACGTTTATTTGAAGAACGCTTGACAAATCTAATCGCTCAAAATGAGGTGAAACATGATTAATCCAGTCGCATTTGAAATTGGTCCCTTTGCTATTCGTTGGTATGCTTTGTGTATTGTAGCTGGTTTGGTTCTGGCAGTCTACCTTGCCATGAAAGAAGCTCCTAAAAAGAAAATTTTATCAGATGATATTTTGGATTTTATCCTGATTGCTTTTCCAGTAGCTATTTTAGGTGCTAGACTATACTACGTACTCTTTCGCTTAGATTATTATCTGCAAAATCCAGGTGAAATCATCGCCATTTGGAATGGTGGTTTGGCCATTTATGGAGGTTTGATAGCGGGCGCTATTGTCCTTTATATCTTTGCAGATAGAAAGCTGATCAATACTTGGGATTTCTTAGATATTGCAGCACCGAGCGTCATGATTGCCCAGAGTTTAGGGCGCTGGGGGAACTTCTTTAACCAAGAAGCCTATGGTGCAGCGGTGGATAGTCTGGATTATTTACCGGGCTTTATCCGTGACCAGATGTACATTGATGGTAGCTACCGTCAGCCGACCTTCTTATATGAGTCGGTTTGGAATCTAATCGGTTTTGCTTTGATTTTGATTTTTAGACGAAAATTGAAGGGAATCAGACGTGGTCATATCACTGCTTTCTACTTGATTTGGTATGGCTTTGGTCGTATGATTATCGAAGGGATGCGGACGGATAGCCTCATGTTCTTTGGTCTGCGAGTTTCCCAATGGTTATCAGTTGTCCTTATCGGACTCGGTATTTTTATCTTACTTTATCAAAATCGAAAGAAAGCCCCTTTCTATCATACAGAGGAGGAAAAATAAATGTTAGAAGTTGCATATATACTTGTTGCGATTGCTTTGATTGTCTGTTTAGTCTATTTGACAATCACGATTCAAAAAGCCGGTCGTATGATTGATGAAACAGAGAAAACCATCAAAACGTTGAGCTCAGATGTTAACGTTACCTTGCATCAGACCAATGAATTGTTGGCTAAGGTCAATGTGTTAGCAGACGATATCAATATCAAAGTTGCGACGATTGATCCACTCTTTACGGCGGTGGCTGACTTGTCAGAGTCAGTATCTGATCTCAACCAACATGCACGTGTTTTAGGTAAAAAGGCTTCATCTGCTGGTTCAAAGACCATTAAAACAGGTGCAAGCTTGTCCGCTCTTCGTTTCGCAAGTAAATTTTTCAAAAAATAAAAAAGGAGAAATCTTATGGGAAAACTATCCTCTATCCTTTTAGGAACAGTTTCAGGTGCAGCTCTTGCTTTGTTTTTGACGAGTGACAAGGGCAAGCAAGTTTGTAGTCAAGCTCAGGATTTTCTAGATGATTTGAGAGAAGATCCAGAATATGCTAGAGAGCAGGTTTGTGAAAAACTAACAGAAGTGAAGGAACAGGCAACTGACTTTGTACTGAAAACAAAGGAACAAGTAGAATCTGGTGAAATCACTTTTGATAGTGTCATTGACCAAGCTAAAACCTGTGCTCGACAAGCGACAGAAGCGTCAAAGGAAACCTTTAACAATCTCAAGGAGCAGTGGCAAGAACAGGCAGCAACTCCAGACGTTGCTGAAGACCAAGAAGAAATCATCATCGATATTACTGAAGTATAAGGTATCACCATCTCTGGTTTTTGGAGATGGTGATTTTTATCTGCAAGTCTGTCTTTGTGGTATAATAAATACTATGCAGAAAAAACCAACGTCCGCCTATGTACATATTCCCTTTTGCACACAGATTTGTTATTATTGTGACTTTTCAAAAGTTTTTATCAAGAATCAACCAGTAGATAGTTACCTAGAGCATCTGCTAGAGGAGTTTCGTTCTTATGATATCCAAAAGTTACGAACTCTCTACATTGGAGGTGGGACGCCAACGGCTTTGTCCGCTCCTCAATTAGAAGTTCTACTGGCTGGCCTGACTAAAAATCTAGACTTGTCTGTCTTGGAAGAGTTGACTATTGAGGCCAACCCAGGAGACTTGGACGCAGATAAGATTGCAGTTTTGAAACAGTCGCCAGTCAATCGTGTTTCCTTGGGTGTGCAGACTTTTGATGACAAAATGCTGAAAAAGATTGGGCGCAGTCATTTAGAAAAGGATATTTATGAGAATATCGACCGTCTCAAACTGGCTGGTTTTGACAATATCTCCATCGACCTAATCTACGCTCTTCCTAGTCAAACGATGGATCAGGTCAAGGAAAATGTGGCTAAGGCCATTTCGCTTGATATCCCCCATATGAGCCTCTATAGTTTGATTTTGGAAAATCATACGGTCTTTATGAACCGTATGCGACGTGGGAAATTGCCCCTACCCAAGGAAGAGTTAGAAGCGGAAATGTTTGAATACATCATTTCAGAGCTTGATCGAGCTGGTTTTGAGCATTACGAGATTTCCAATTTCTCCAAACCCGGTTTTGAAAGTCGCCACAATCTCATGTACTGGGACAATGCCGAGTATTATGGTATCGGTGCGGGTGCTTCAGGTTATGTGAATGGGGTGCGTTATAAAAATCATGGTCCTATTCGCCACTATCTCAATGCGGTAGAGGCAGGAAATGCTCGGATAACAGAAGAACACCTGAGTCAAAGGGAGCAGATGGAAGAAGAAATGTTCCTAGGCCTCCGTAAAAAATCCGGGGTTTCTATGGCGCGATTTGAGGAAAAATTTGGACGATCCTTTGATGGACTTTATGGTGAAATCATCAGAGACTTGGTTCAACAAGGACTTATGCAGATAGACGGTGATCGTGTCCGAATGACAAAAAGAGGTCTCTTCTTAGGAGACACTGTAGCAGAACGATTTATTTTGGAGTAGAACAATGGGCTTAACTTATCAAATGAAAATGAAAATTCCTTTTGATATGGCGGACATGAACGGTCATATCAAACTTCCAGATGTGATTTTGCTGTCCCTGCAAGTATCAGGTATGCAGTCAATTGAGCTGGGAGTTAGCGACAAGGATATGTTAGAACGCTACAATCTGGTCTGGATTATCACGGATTATGAGATTGACGTGGTTCGCTTGCCTCGCTTTGCTGAGGAAATTACGATTGAAACAGAAGCATTGACTTACAATCGTCTCTTTTGCTACCGCCGTTTCACTATCTACGATGAAGCAGGTCAAGAAATGATTCGCATGTTGGCAACCTTTGTTCTCATGGACCGCGATAGTCGGAAAGTTCATGGAGTCGAACCGGAGATTGTTGCCCCTTATCAGTCTGAGTTTGATAAAAAACTCATCCGCGGGCCAAAGTATGCAAATCTAGAAGATCCGATCAGTAAAGACTACCATGTTCGTTTTTACGACTTGGATATGAATGGTCATGTCAATAATAGCAAATATCTGGATTGGATTTTTGAAGTCATGGGAGCAGACTTTTTGACCAAGTATATTCCAAAGAAAATCAATCTCAAGTATGTCAAAGAAGTGCGACCAGGTGGCATGATTGCCTCAGCTTATGAACTCAAGGGACTAGAAAGCAAGCATGAGATTATCAGTGATGGCGAGATAAATGCCCAAGCTATGATTACGTGGCAAGAAATTGAAGCGAATTAGAAAGGACGATATGGCTTATAAAGGTTATTTAATTGATTTAGACGGAACCATTTACAAGGGGAAAGACAGAATCCCGGCAGGAGAGGCTTTTGTGCATGAATTGCAAAAACGAGAAATTCCCTACCTCTTTGTGACCAATAATACAACCCGTACTCCTGAGAGCGTTCAAGAGATGTTGGCTCAGAATTTTAACATTAATACCCCTCTATCAACTGTCTATACAGCAACTCTGGCAACCATCGACTATATGAACGACTTGGGACTGGAAAAGACAGTCTATGTCATTGGTGAAGCAGGGCTCAAGGGTGCTATCCAGGCGGCAGGTTATGTCGAAGACAAGGAAAATCCAGCCTATGTGGTCGTTGGACTGGACTGGCAAGTTGACTATGAAAAATTTGCCACAGCAACTCTAGCTATCCAAAAGGGGGCTCACTTTATCGGAACCAACCCTGACCTCAATATCCCGACGGAACGTGGTCTCTTGCCTGGTGCTGGTTCACTAATTACACTTCTTGAAGTAGCAACACGGGTCAAACCAGTATATATCGGGAAACCGAATGCGATCATCATGGACAAGGCGGTTGAGCACTTAGGTTTTAAAAGAGAAGAATTGCTCATGGTTGGGGACAATTACCTGACGGATATCCGAGCAGGGATTGACAATGGCATTCCAACGCTCTTGGTGACGACAGGTTTTACCAAAGCAGAAGAAGTGGCGGACTTGCCAATCGCACCAACTCATGTAGTTTCTAGCCTTGCGGAGTGGAATTTCGATGAAAACTAAACTGACCTTTTGGGGAAGTATGCTCTTTTTCCTCTCCCTTTCTATCCTACTGACCATTTATCTGGCATGGATTTTCTATCCTTTGGAAATTGAGTGGCTGAACTTAGCGGATCGAGTCTATCTAAAGCCAGAAACAATTCTGTATAACTTTCATATCTTGATGAATTACCTGACCAATCCCTTTAGTCAGGTCTTAGAGATGCCAGATTTTCGTTCATCAGCTGCAGGTCTACACCACTTTGCGGTGGTGAAGAATCTCTTTCACCTAGTTCAGCTAGTTGCCCTAGTGACACTTCCAAGTTTCTATTTCTTTGTTAGAAAGATTGTAAAAAAAGGCTTTTTGCCCCTATATCGTAAAAGTATCCTAGCTCTAGTACTATTGCCTCTAGTCATTGGCCTTGTAGGAGTGTTGATTGGGTTTGAGCAATTCTTTACTCTTTTCCATCAGATTCTCTTTGTGGGAGATGATACCTGGCTTTTTGATCCAGCAAAGGATCCCGTTATTTGGATTTTGCCAGAGATTTTCTTTCTCCATGCCTTTTTACTTTTCTTTGCTTTGTATGAAGGAATGTTTGGTTTCCTTTTTGTTAAAGCTTCAAGGAAATAGTGGAAAAAGTTCTGTATTTTTAATAAAAAACGAGAGAAGTTGCTCTACTCCCTATTTATTGTTAGGTTATCCTAAAGATAAACTTGCAAAGCAGGAGATTTTTGCAGAAAACAGTCTATTTTCTATGAAAAAATAGGCTTTTTTTCTAAAAATACCTAGTCAAGCGCTTTATTTTTTTGTATAATAGAAATAGCAAGTATAGATAAAAGAAGAGAAAAGCATGATTACACTATTTTTATCACCGAGCTGTACATCATGTCGTAAGGCAAAGGCCTGGTTAGAGACGCATAAAGTGCCCTTCCAAGAGCATAATATTATGACCAGTCCTTTAACAAGAAAAGAATTGCAACACATTCTTTCCTTGACCGAAAATGGTACTGATGACATCATTTCAACTCGTTCAAAAATTTTCCAAAAATTGGATATTGATGTAGAGAGTATTTCGGTATCGGAGTTGCTTCAGTTGATTGAGCAATATCCTAGTCTTTTGCGTCGCCCAATTATTATAGATACCAAACGCATGCAGATCGGTTTTAATGAAGATGAGATTCGTGCTTTTCTCCCTCGTAGTTACCGTAAACAAGAATTGAAAGAAGCAACATTGAGAGCTGGTATTGGATAGATGAACAAACAGTATAGTTACCCACTAGATTTGTCGTGGAGCACTGAAGAACTTGCTTCAGTGCTTTCTTTTTTTAATGATGTTGAAGCTGCTTATGAAGATAAGGTAGAAGCAAAAAAACTGCTAGATTCCTATAAGGAATTTAAGTCTGTGGTTCCGAGCAAAAGCGAAGAAAAACGCTTAGGTCGCGAATTTGAGACAGCGAGCGGTTATTCCTTCTATCATGCAGTTCAATTAGCAAAAGAAAAAAGAGAAGGGAAGATTTCTCTTGGAAACTAAATTTGAATTTGCCAAACAGATTGTGCAGGAAGCTGCTGCCTATATTTTGGCTCACATGAAAGAAGATTTGCAGGTTGAGCGCAAGTCTTCGCCTACAGACTTAGTGACGCGTTTGGACAAGGAGGTCCAGGAACTCTTGGTTGATCGGATCAAGTCCACCTATCCTGAGGACTTGATTTGCGCGGAAGAGGGCTGTTTACGTGCTGCAGTAGGTCAAGGTTCCGTTTGGGTGATTGATCCCATTGACGGTACCAATAACTTTGTCGCCCAGCAGGAAGATTTTGCCGTGATGTTGGCTTATTTTGAGAATGGTGTGGGCAAATTTGGTGTCATCTATGATGTCATGAAAGGTGATTGTTACCATGGTGGTGGTGCCTTTCCTCCTTGCCGCAATAATGAGCCCTTACCGCCTTTTAAAAAGAAACCTCTTCAAGAATTTTTAGTTGCTGGTAACTCAGGTATGTTTGAAAGCAATGAGTGGGGCTTGGCGGATTTGGGTCGAGCAGCGTTGGGAGTCCGTGTCTATGGTAGTGCGGCCATTAGTTTTGCCAAGGTTTTATCAGGTCGTCTGCTGACTTATATTACCTACTTGCAGCCATGGGATTACGCTGCGGCCAGTATCTTAGGGGAAAGTCTGGGTTATCGCCTTCTTACGGTATCAGGTGAGCCCGCTGATTTTACAACGCGTCAGCCTGTCATGATGGTGCCAATCGAGATGCAAGAAGAGATTCAGTCTTATATCTACGAAAGGAAAGAGAACTAAATGCAATTTCCAGAAGGATTTGTTGAAAAATATGAAGCGATACTAGAAGATGAGGCAAGAGACTTTCTTGCCTCTTTTAAACAAGAAGCAGTTTCGGCTTTTCGGGTCAATCCCTTAAAAGAAAGTCAGTTATCGTTTGCAGATGCTATTCCCAATACACCTTGGGGGTATTATGGCAAGGTTTCTGGAAAGTCACCAGAGCATGTGACAGGTCTTGTTTATTCGCAAGAGCCTGCAGCCCAAATGGTGGCCCAGGTAGCTCAACCAAGACCTGGCATGAAGGTCTTGGACTTGGCGGCAGCACCAGGGGGAAAATCCACTCAACTAGCAGCTTATCTGGCTAATCAAGGAGTCCTTGTTTCCAATGAAATTTCAAGTAAGCGGGCTAAGATTTTAGTGGAAAATATGGAGCGATTTGGAGCTACAAACGTTGTTTTGACTAATGAATCTGCTGACCGCTTGGCCAAGGTTTTTAAAGGTTACTTTGATGTGATTGTCCTTGATGCCCCTTGCTCGGGTGAAGGGATGTTTCGTAAGCAGCCAGATGCCATGGACTATTGGAACCTCGACTATCCGAGCCAATGTGCCAGTCTCCAAAGAGAGATTTTAGAAGATGCAGTCACCATGCTTGCAGAAGGTGGCCGTCTGGTTTATTCGACCTGTACCTGGGCACCAGAGGAAAATGAAGAAATCGTCCACTGGTTACTAGATACTTATGATTTTGAACTGCTTCCAGTCGAGCATGTGAACGGTATGGTAGCAGGAATTGATCTTCCTGAAACGGCGCGGATGTATCCTCATCATTTCAAGGGAGAAGGTCAGTTTGTTGCCCACCTGCAGTTTAAGGGACAAAATCCCGCACCTAAATTCAAAGCTAGCAAGAGCAATCTCAGTCGTGAACAGCTGGCTTTGTGGCAAGAATTTGCCAAAAAACACTTGCGAGTCAATCTAACTGGTATCTTGCAGACTTTTGGAGATCAGCTCTATCTCCTGCCAGAGATGCTACCTGATCTAGGAAAACTCAAAATTGCCCGAAATGGGCTCCATCTTGGGACTTTTAAAAAGAAACGCTTTGAACCAAGCTTTGCTCTGGGATTAGCATTGAAACCAAGCCAAGTAAAACAAAGTGTTGAAATCAATGATGAGGACTTTGTAAAATATGTGGCTGGTGAGACTGTTCAATTGTCTGAAGCTCGACCAAATGGCTGGTACCAAGTTGTGGTTCAAGGAAACGGACTAGGCTTTGCCAAGGTAACGGGTAATGTTTTGAAAAATTATTATCCAAAAGGGCTCAGATTCAGGTGAAAAAGCTAGTCAAAGAGCCTATTCTATGTTATAGTGGAAGTATGAGTTTTTTCTGATAGTCTTTCATTATTACTTATATTATACGATGGAATTGTCCGCTCCTAAGAATGACTAGATAAAATAAAGCGGGACAATCATTGATGATAATTGGATGATCAGGACAAACGGAAGAAATCAGAACATTTATCATTATGTTCAAGGAGAATAACAGTGAAAAAAAGAAAAAAGCTCGTCATGTCTCTTGCAGCTCTTTTGATGGCAGGTTCTCTAGCAGGATGTGCTAGCTGGATTGATCGTGGAGAATCCATGACAGCCGTTGGTTCAACAGCTCTTCAGCCTCTTGTCGAAGCGGCAGCAGATGAATTTGGTTCTAGAAACATCGGAAAAACAGTTAATGTTCAAGGTGGTGGATCGGGTACAGGACTATCTCAAGTCCAGTCTGGAGCAGTTGACATCGGGAACTCTGACGTCTTTGCAGAGGAAAAAGAAGGAATCGATGCTTCGGCTCTAGTAGACCACAAGGTTGCAGTGGCTGGTCTTGCAGTGATTGTAAACAAGGAAGTGGATGTTGAAAATCTCACAACCGAGCAACTTCGCAAAATCTTTACAGGTGAAGTGACCAACTGGAAAGAAGTTGGGGGCAAAGACCTGGCAATTTCAATCATCAACCGAGCAGCAAGTTCTGGTTCAAGAGCGACGTTTGATACGGTCGTTATGAATGGCCAAGTGGCAATACAGAGCCAAGAACAGGATTCTAATGGGATGGTCAAGTCCATTGTATCCCAAACGCCTGGAGCCATTTCTTACCTGGCTTTTGCCTATGTAGATGACTCCGTGAAGAGCATGAAACTGAATGGGTATGAACCTACGTCTGAGAATGTAACAACCAACAACTGGCCTTTGTGGTCTTATGAACATATGTACACACTTGGTCAACCAAATGAGTTAGCTGCTGAATTCCTGAATTTCGTCCTCTCAGATGAAGCCCAAAATGGAATTGTTAAGGGCATGGGCTATATCTCTATCAATGAAATGAAAGTCCAAAAGGATGCTTCAGGTACCGTTACAGCAGTAGAAGGAGGTCAATAATGAATCAAGAAGAATTATCTAAAAAATTACTCTCTCCTTCAAAGAACTCTCGGCTTGAGAAGTTTGGTAAAGGATTGACCTTCACTTGCCTTTCTTTGATTGTTATCATTGTGGCAATGATTTTGATTTTTGTAGCCCAAAAAGGCTTATCGACCTTCTTTGTCAATGGAGTGAATATCTTTGATTTCCTATTTGGACAAACTTGGAATCCTTCTGGGAAACAATTTGGTGCCCTTCCGATGATTTTGGGTTCCTTTATTGTGACGATTTTATCGGCCCTCATCGCAACACCCTTCGCTATTGGTGCTGCAGTCTTTATGACAGAAGTCTCACCAAAGGGTGCAAAAATCTTGCAACCTGCTATTGAACTCCTCGTCGGGATTCCTTCAGTCGTCTATGGATTTATCGGTTTACAAGTTGTGGTGCCTTTTGTTCGTAGCGTCTTTGGTGGAACTGGTTTTGGGATCTTGTCAGGGATTTTCGTTCTCTTTGTCATGATCCTACCAACTGTAACCTTTATGACAACAGACAGCTTGCGTGCTGTTCCTCGTCATTACCGTGAAGCTAGTTTAGCTATGGGAGCCACTCGTTGGCAAACCATCTGGCGTGTGACCTTGAAAGCAGCACGTTCAGGTATTTTCACTGCAGTGGTCTTTGGGATGGCGCGTGCTTTCGGTGAAGCTCTTGCTATTCAGATGGTTGTCGGAAACTCAGCAGTTATCCCAACCTCGCTAACAACACCAGCTGCGACCTTGACATCTGTATTGACTATGGGTATCGGAAATACCGTCATGGGAACGGTTGATAATAACGTTCTCTGGTCACTTGCCCTAGTCTTGCTCTTGATGAGTTTGGCCTTTAACAGTGTGATTAAATTGATTACGAAAGAAAGAGGAAAGAAAAACTATGCACGCTAAGAAATTAGATAAACTTGCAACAGCTGTCCTCTATACCATCGCGGGTATCATCGTTGCCATCTTGGCATCCTTGATTCTCTATATCTTGGTGAGAGGGTTACCGCATATCTCTTGGTCCTTCTTGACAGGGAAATCCTCCTCTTATCAAGCAGGTGGGGGTATCGGGATTCAGCTCTACAATTCCTTCTTCCTTTTGGTCATTACCTTGATCATTTCTGTTCCCCTATCTATGGGAGCTGGCGTTTTCCTCGCTGAGTATGCCAAAAAAGGACCTGTGACCAATTTTATTCGTACCTGTATTGAGATTTTGTCTTCTCTACCATCAGTCGTTGTGGGTCTCTTTGGTTACTTGATCTTTGTTGTCCAGTTTGAGTATGGATTTTCAATCATTTCAGGTGCCTTGGCCTTGACGGTCTTTAACCTCCCTCAGATGACTCGAAATGTTGAGGACAGTTTAAAACACGTTCACCATACACAACGTGAGGCTGGTCTGGCTCTTGGTATCTCTCGTTGGGAGACTGTGGTCCATGTCGTCATTCCAGAAGCCCTTCCAGGTATCGTAACGGGTGTTGTCTTGGCATCTGGCCGTATCTTTGGTGAGGCCGCCGCTCTTATCTATACGGCAGGACAATCCGCTCCAGCCCTTGACTGGTCTAACTGGAATATCCTCAGTGTTACCAGTCCTATCTCAATCTTCCGTCAAGCAGAAACCTTGGCTGTCCACATCTGGAAGGTCAACAGTGAAGGAACCATTCCTGATGCTACCATTGTATCTGCTGGTTCTGCCGCTGTGCTCCTCATCTTTATCTTGATTTTTAACTTTGGGGCGCGCAAACTCGGAAGCTATTTACACAAGAAATTAACCGCTGCCTAAAGGAGAAGCCATGTCAAAATATAACTGGGATGAAAAGCATATCATCACTTTCCCTGAAGAAAAAGTGGCCCTCTCTACCAAGGATTTACATGTTTACTATGGTAAAAATGAATCCATCAAGGGCATCGATATGCAATTTGAAAAAAATAAAATTACAGCCTTGATTGGTCCTTCTGGATCAGGAAAATCTACTTATCTTCGCAGTCTCAATCGGATGAATGATACCATTGATATTGCCAAGGTCACAGGTCAAATCCTCTACCGAGGGATTGACGTCAACCGTCCAGAAATCAATGTCTATGAGATGCGCAAGCATATCGGAATGGTCTTCCAACGTCCAAATCCATTTGCTAAGTCTATTTACCGCAACATCACTTTTGCTCATGAACGTGCAGGAGTTAAGGACAAGAAAGTACTTGATGAAATTGTTGAAACCTCTCTAAGACAGGCAGCCCTATGGGATCAGGTCAAAGATGACCTCCACAAATCAGCCTTGATGCTTTCTGGTGGTCAGCAACAACGTCTCTGTATCGCTCGCGCCATTTCTGTCAAGCCAGATATCCTCTTGATGGATGAGCCTGCGTCAGCTTTGGATCCGATTGCGACAGCCCAGCTGGAAGAAACCATGTTGGAATTGAAGAAGGACTTTACCATCATCATCGTTACCCACAGTATGCAACAGGCTGCGCGTGCAAGTGACTACACAGGATTTTTCTACTTGGGTGATTTGATTGAGTATGATAAGACATCCAATATTTTCCAAAATGCTAAGTTACAGTCAACCAATGATTATGTAACGGGACACTTTGGTTAGAAAGGAAACGGTATGTCAGAAGCGATTTTACAGGTGTCAGACCTGTCCGTTTATTACAATAAAAAGAAGGCCTTGAATAGTGTTTCCCTTTCTTTCCAACCTAAGGAAATAACAGCCTTGATTGGTCCTTCTGGATCAGGAAAGTCTACCCTGCTCAAAGCCATCAACCGCATGGGTGATCTAAATCCTGAGGTGACAACCACTGGATCAGTAGTCTATAATGGTCACAATATCTATAGTCCCCGCACCGATACGGTTGAATTGCGTAAGGAAATCGGTATGGTCTTTCAACAGCCCAATCCCTTCCCTATGTCTATCTACGAAAATGTTGTCTATGGGCTACGTATCAATGGGGTTAAGGATAAACATGTTTTGGATGAAGCAGTAGAAAAGGCCTTGCAACGTGCTTCTATCTGGGATGAAGTAAAGGATCGTTTGCATGATTCGGCCATTGGTCTCTCTGGTGGGCAACAACAACGTGTTTGTGTAGCTCGTGTCTTAGCAACCAGTCCGAAAATCATCCTCTTAGATGAACCAACTTCAGCTTTGGATCCTATTTCTGCAGGTAAGATTGAGGAAACCTTGTATGGTCTGAAAGATAAATACACCATGCTCTTGGTAACGCGTTCGATGCAACAAGCCTCACGTATCTCTGATAAAACAGGATTTTTCCTAGATGGGGATTTGATCGAGTTTAACGATACGAAGAAGATGTTCCTAGACCCACAAAACAAGGAAACAGAAGATTATATTACAGGAAAATTTGGATAAGGAGTTGAATGATGTTACGATCTCAATTTGAAGAAGATTTGGAGAAATTGCACAACCAGTTCTATGCTATGGGACAAGAAGTGCTCTCACAGATCAATCGTACAGTGCGTGCCTTTGTTACGCATGACCGTGATTTGGCAAAAGAAGTCATCGAAGACGATGCAGAAGTAAATGAATATGAAGTGAAGTTGGAAAAGAAATCATTTGAAATGATCGCCCTCCAACAACCTGTTTCGCAAGACCTTCGTACCGTCTTGACCGTTCTAAAGGCAGTTTCAGACGTGGAACGCATGGGAGATCATGCAGTGTCTATCGCTGAGGCGACCATTCGTATGAAGGGGGAGCAACGTATCCCTTCTGTTGAAGAAGAAATTAAAAAGATGGGACGCGACGTGAAAAACTTCGTTGAAGCAGCTCTAGATCTCTATCTCAACGGTTCTGTGGATCAAGCCTACGAAGTAGCGGCTATGGACGAAAAAATCAACCATTACTTTGATAGTATCCGTGATTTGGCTACAGAAGAAATTAGGAAAAATCCTGAAGCTATCGTTACAGGTCGTGATTACTTCCAAGTCATTTCTTTCTTGGAGCGTATCGGAGACTACGCAAAAAATATCTGTGAATGGGTTGTTTACTTTGAAACAGGTAAGATTGTCGAACTATAAGAAACGGTTTAAATATACAGAAGAAAAGGCTGATTAAAATAAATCAGTCTTCTTTTTTATGAAAAGAATTGTTTTACAATCAAAATCTCTAAAAGGGTTGACAACTATTTTAAAAAGAGTTATAATTATTCAAAATTAACAGAAAGGTAGTTTATTTATGAAATTTAAGAAATGGATATTAGTTGTGTGTAGCATGCTTGCCAGTGTGGTTTTAGTAGCTTGCCAGTCAGGAACAGATAGTTCCCAGTCTGCTGTGGACGCTATTAAACAAAAAGGAAAGCTAGTTGTTGCGACCAGCCCAGACTATGCACCGTTTGAATTCCAAGCCTTGGTAGATGGTAAAAACCAGGTAGTTGGAGCAGATATTGATATGGCTCAAGCGATTGCGGACGAGCTTGGGGTTAAACTTGAAATCTCAAGTATGAGTTTTGACAATGTCTTGACCAGCCTTCAAACTGGAAAGGCTGACTTAGCCATAGCAGGAATTAGTGCTACAGATGAGAGAAAGGAAGTCTTTGACTTTTCAATTCCTTACTATGAAAATAAGATGAGTTTCTTGGTTAGAAAAGCTGATTTAGACAAATACAAGGATCTTTCAAGCCTTGCAAGTGCCAATATCGCAGCTCAAAAGGGAACTGTTCCAGAAACCATGGTCAAGGAACAATTGCCAAATGCCCAATTGACATCCTTGACCAATATGGGTGAAGCAGTCAATGAATTGCAGGCTGGAAAAGTGGATGCTGTTCATATGGATGAACCAGTTGCTCTTAGCTACGCAGGTAAAAACTCAGACCTTGTTGTTGCATCTGTTAACTTGACGATGAAAGATGGCGAAGCCAATGCTGTTGCTATCAAGAAGGATCAATCAGACTTGAAAGCAGTAGTCGATAAGGTTATCCAAAAACTGAAAGATGACGGAACCTATCAAAACTATCTTGAAAAAGCAGCGAAACTAACGGAAGTTGAACAATAAGAAAAAGCAGAGTTGGACTTTAATCCAATTCTGCTTTTATGTATTCTAATAGCTCTTCTAGATTTTCGAGAGAGACTTTGGCGAACTGATAAGGACAGGTATCCAAATAAGCCTTCTCAAAAAAGTCTAGTTTGAGCGAGCTGTGTTTCAAACTGGCAATCTTAGGATAGTGTCTCAAATCAAGCAAAAGACCATCGTGTAGAGGGTAGTGGGGCAAGGGACAGGTGTTTTTTTCAAGTACTTTCTTTATCTGAGCCTGATAGTTCTCTTGAAGGCTAAGGCGGGCCAGTCGATTTTTTTCAAATAACTGGCTATCGATATAAAGAGAAAGAGCCTTTTGCATGATGAGATTGCTGTCATAGTCCAGGATATTTTTGTAGGAAACAAAGGCCTCTTTTAGGGCATTTGGGAGAATGAGAGCGGTAATACGAAGGGCTGGAAAGAGACTGGTTGAGAAGGACTTGATATAAATGACCCGATCTTCAGTAGCCAGATAGTGGAAGGTTTGGCCCTTTCTAGGATCTAGGTCCCCTAAATAGTCATCCTCTACGATGTAAACACCATACTGATTTGCTAGATTCAGAATAGCCCTTTTTTCCTGATCAGAATAGGAATGACCTAGGGGATAGTGGAAGCGAGGAATGGTGTAGAAAAACTTGATTTTCCCAGATTTAAACTGTTCTTCCAGTTCTTCAAGGTCAATGCCATCAATACGGCGTTCAATGGTCTGGTAGGCTAATCCTTGAGCGACCAAGAGACGATTCATCCGGTGGTAGGTCGGCTGTTCGACCAAAATCTCCGCTCCCTTGCTCGGAAAGTCAATCTGAGAAAGGATAAAGAGAGCTTGCTGGGTACCAGAAGTCAGAACCAGTTGATCGGGTTTGCAGTAGAGGGCTTGGTTGAAAAGAAGTTGATGGACAGATTGTCTGAGTTCCTCAAGGCCTTCTTGATTGTCATAGTAGTTGAAGAGGTAGTTTTCTCGACCTATCAGGGTTTCGTTGACACAGAGTCGGAAGTCGTCATAGGCACTGGCATGTTCGTCAGTGACTTCGATTTCCAAGTCTTGGTGCTGTCCTTGTTCTAGAACATAGTAGCCACTTTGGGGTTTGGCATAGAGGTATTGTTCATGGCGTAATTCCAGTAGGGCTCGTTGGATAGTGTCCTTGCTACAGTGGAAGTCTTGGCTCAGTTGACGGATGGAGGGAAGTCGGCTACCTGTTGGAAATTTTCCTGATTCGATACCTTTCTTGAGAAAGGAAACGACTGCTTGGTATTTACTTTCTTTCTTCATTCCAGACCTCCGTAGATTTTGTTACATTGTACCTTTTTTTTGCCTACTTGGCAATGGGAAAAGCATTTCTCCCTTTCACAACTAGGAGCAAATGTGGTATACTTAGAAAGTATGATGATTCATTGAAAAGAAGATAAGAAAGAGAATGGATAGAAAAGTGCAGGAACCGGTTAAATTATTTCAATACAATACTCTAGGTGCCCTAATGGCAGGTCTCTATGGTGGAACCATGACAGTGGGAGAATTGCTGGAACATGGTGACCTTGGTTTGGGAACCCTTGATTCGATTGATGGGGAGTTGATTGTCCTTGATGGCAAGGCTTATCAAGCCAAGGGATCTGGTCAAACGCCTGAAATCGTTGAGGTGGCAGCGGATGCTCTTATTCCCTATGCAGCAGTGGTTCCTCATCAGGCAGAAGTGATTTTCCGTCAGCGCTTTGAGATGACGGATAAGGAATTGGAAAAGCGAATTGAGTCCTACTATGATGGGGAAAATCTTTTTCGTTCCATCAAGATTCATGGCGAATTTTCACAAATGCACGTGCGGATGATTCCCAAATCCACACCTGATACCAAGTTTGCTGATGTAGCGACTCACCAACCTGAATATAGCCGTGAAAATGTATCCGGAACTATTGTTGGATTTTGGACACCGGAGATTTTCCATGGGGTGAGTGTTGCAGGCTATCATTTGCATTTTATCTCAGATGATTTGACCTTTGGTGGGCATGTGATGGACTTTGTTATCAAAGAAGGAATGATCGAGGTTGGGGCAGTCGACCAGTTGGACCAACGTTTTCCAGTCCAAGATCGCCAGTATTTATTTGCCAAATTTAACGTTGACGAGATGAAGAAAGATATTGATAAGTCAGAATAGGAGAAAAAGATGACAGTACATATTATCCTTACCATGATCGCTTTGGTTCTCATTCTAGTAAGTGGGACTTGGTATGCCAAAAAACGGTTTAAAATCTCTCTTGCAGTGATGGGCTTGGGGGCAATCGCATTTTTTGTTTCTTCTCAAGTGTTAGAGAAGATGGTTCACCTTCTGATACTCCATCCGCAAAAAGATGGAACCATTCCGCTTATGCAGGAGCAGCCTTTCTTATACGTCCTTTATGGGATCGCTATGGCAGCCCTCTTTGAAGAGACGGCTCGTCTTATCTTTTTTAAATGGTTGGAGAAAAAGAGAAAGCTAGAAGATCGAGATGCTTTGGCCTATGGTTTGGGACATGGGGGCTTGGAGATGCTCTATCTCGGAATGGGAAGCTTGATCAGTCTTTTGATTCTCTTTTCACTCATCCAGTCTTCAAATACTGATGTAGCCAATCTTCTTCCAAAATCTACGCTCGAAACGGTTCAGTCTCTATCAGTTTGGCAGATTTATTTACTAGGAGTTGAGCGTGTTCTTGCTCTGGTTCTGCAAATTGGTCTCTCTATCTGGGTCTATCAAAGTGTCCGTCAAAAGAAATGGATCTACCTCCTTGCTGCCTATGGTTTGCATGCCTTGTTTGACTTGGCTCCAGCCTTATCTCAGGTAGGATGGATTGCAAATCCGCTTCTAGTTGAGTTTATTCTTCTCGTAGAACTTCTAGCCTTTATCTGGCTGACAAAATCTACATTTTGGAAAAAATCATAAAAAGAGGGGTGACCTCTTTTTTTATGTAAAGATAAAACAAGCTCTTTTTATGGTCGTCAAATGTCTCTAAAAATGGTATAATGGAATGAATTTTGAAAAAGGAAGAGTGACATGTCAGTAAAAGAAAAAATGCTTGAAATCCTAGAAGGAATCGATATTCGTTTTAAGGAACCCTTGAAGACCTATACCTATACAAAGGTAGGAGGTCGAGCGGATTATCTAGTTTTGCCACGCAATCGCTATGAGATGGCGCGTGTCGTTCAATTTGCCAATCAAGAGAGTATTCCTTGGATGGTGCTAGGGAATGCCAGCAATATCATCGTTCGTGACGGTGGAATCCGTGGTTTTGTCATCTTGTGTGACAAGCTTAATAACGTTTCGGTTGATGGCTATACCATCGAAGCAGAAGCAGGAGCGAACTTGATTGAAACGACACGTATTGCTCTCCGTCATAGTTTGACTGGTTTTGAGTTTGCTTGTGGGATTCCTGGAAGCATAGGTGGAGCTGTCTTTATGAATGCGGGTGCCTATGGAGGAGAGATTGCTCATATCTTGCAGTCTTGTCAAATTTTGACCAAGGAAGGGGAAATCGAGACCTTGTCAGTAAAGGACTTGGCTTTTGGTTACCGCCATTCAGCTATTCAGGATTCTGGGGCTGTTGTTTTGTCAGCTAAATTTGCCCTTGCACCTGGAAATCATCAGGTTATCAAGCAAGAAATGGACCGCTTGACGCACCTACGTGAACTCAAACAACCTCTAGAATACCCATCATGTGGGTCAGTCTTTAAGCGTCCAGTTGGGCATTTTGCAGGTCAGTTGATCTCAGAGGCTGGCTTGAAAGGCTATCGTATCGGTGGTGTGGAAGTATCTGAAAAGCACGCTGGTTTCATGATCAATGTTGCTGACGGAACGGCCAAAGACTATGAAGACTTGATCCAATCTGTTATTGAAAAAGTCAAGGAACACTCAGGTGTCACCCTTGAGAGAGAAGTCCGAATCTTGGGTGAGAAAGAATAAGGTTGGGGTAGAAAAGTTGCTGCTATAACCATTGTAAAGGGGGTGAAAGCCTATCGTGAGTGAAGATGTATGTAGGCAGTTTAATCTCCTACACGAGGTAGTAGCGGCCTGACAGAGCCCGGATCTGTTAATTTATGAAAAAGAAGGAATTTATGACAATTGAAAAAACCAATTATTGAATTCAAAAACGTCTCTAAAGTTTTTGAAGACAGCAACACCAAGGTTCTCAAAGATATTAACTTTGAGTTGGAAGAAGGGAAATTTTACACTCTTTTGGGCGCATCTGGTTCAGGAAAGTCAACCATCCTGAACATCATTGCAGGTTTACTGGATGCGACGACGGGGGATATTTTGCTGGACGGGGTGCGGATCAACGATATCCCAACCAACAAACGAGATGTTCATACCGTTTTTCAATCCTATGCCTTGTTTCCACATATGAATGTGTTTGAAAATGTTGCCTTTCCACTCCGCTTGCGTAAAGTCGACAAGAAAGAAATCGAACAACGCGTAGCGGAAGTTCTCAAGATGGTTCAGCTGGAAGGTTATGAAAGACGTTCCATCCGCAAACTCTCTGGAGGACAACGTCAGCGTGTGGCCATTGCCCGTGCCATCATCAACCAACCCCGTGTGGTCTTGCTGGACGAGCCCTTGTCAGCGCTGGACTTGAAATTGCGAACAGACATGCAGTACGAACTGCGTGAATTGCAACAACGATTGGGGATTACCTTTGTCTTTGTCACTCACGATCAGGAGGAAGCCCTTGCTATGAGTGACTGGATTTTCGTCATGAATGATGGCGAGATTGTCCAGTCTGGAACGCCTGTCGACATCTATGATGAGCCGATCAACCATTTTGTTGCCACCTTTATCGGTGAGTCCAACATCTTGCCAGGAACCATGATTGAGGACTACTTGGTCGAGTTCAATGGCAAACGCTTTGAAGCAGTCGATGGGGGGATGAAGCCAAATGAGCCAGTTGAGGTTGTCATTCGTCCAGAGGACTTGCGCATTACCCTTCCTGAAGAAGGCAAGCTCCAAGTCAAGGTTGATACCCAGCTTTTCCGTGGGGTTCACTACGAGATTATCGCCTATGATGAACTCGGTAATGAATGGATGATCCACTCGACCCGTAAGGCCATCGTTGGCGAGGAAATCGGTCTGGACTTTGAACCAGAAGATATCCACATCATGCGTCTCAACGAAACCGAAGAAGAGTTCGATGCTCGTATTGAAGAATACGTAGAAATCGAAGAGCAAGAAGCAGGTCTGATTAACGCGATCGAGGAGGAAAGAGATGAAGAAAACAACCTCTAAACTCTTTGTAGTGCCCTATATGCTTTGGATTGTCCTCTTTGTCCTCGCACCCTTGGTCTTGATTTTCGGTCAATCCTTTTTCAACATCGAAGGCCAGTTTAGTTTAGAAAACTATAAATCCTACTTTGCGTCACAAAACTTGACCTATCTCAAAATGAGCTTAAACTCTGTGCTTTATGCAGGGATTGTCACCTTGGTAACACTGCTCATCAGCTATCCAACAGCTCTCTTTTTGACCCGTCTCAAGCACCGTCAACTCTGGCTCATGCTGATTATCCTGCCAACTTGGATCAATTTGCTCCTCAAGGCCTATGCCTTTATCGGGATTTTTGGTCAAAATGGCTCTATTAACCAATTTTTGGAATTCATCGGAATCGGTTCACAGCAGTTGCTCTTTACGGATTTCTCCTTTATCTTTGTCGCAAGCTACATCGAGCTTCCCTTTATGATTTTGCCGATTTTCAATGTCTTGGATGATATGGATAACAATCTCATCAATGCCAGCTATGACCTCGGTGCGACCAAGTGGGAAACTTTCCGCCATGTTATCTTCCCTCTGTCTATGAACGGTGTGAGAAGTGGTGTCCAATCAGTCTTTATCCCTAGTTTGAGTCTCTTCATGCTGACACGTTTGATTGGTGGGAACCGCGTTATCACGCTGGGAACGGCTATTGAGCAGAACTTCCTGACCAATGACAACTACGGTATGGGTTCTACCATCGGTGTGATCCTCATCCTGACCATGTTCATCACCATGTGGGTAACCAAGGAAAGGAGAGAACGATGAAAAAATTTGCCAATCTCTACCTAGCCTTTGTCTTTATCATCCTTTATTTGCCGATTTTTTACCTGATTGGTTACGCCTTTAATGCTGGCGATGATATGAACAGTTTTACAGGCTTTAGCTTGAGCCATTTTAAAACCATGTTTGGTGATGGCCGTCTCATGTTGATCCTCACCCAAACCTTTTTCTTGGCCTTTCTATCAGCCTTGATTGCGACCATTATCGGGACTTTCGGAGCCATTTACATCTACCAGTCTCGTAAGAAATACCAAGAAGCCTTTCTATCACTCAATAATATCCTCATGGTTGCGCCTGACGTTATGATTGGTGCCAGCTTCTTGATTCTCTTTACCCAACTCAAGTTTTCACTTGGCTTTTTGACGGTTCTATCTAGTCACGTGGCCTTTTCCATCCCTATCGTGGTCTTGATGGTCTTACCTCGCCTCAAGGAGATGAATGATGACATGATTCATGCGGCCTATGACTTGGGAGCCAGCCAGTTTCAGATGTTTAAGGAAATCATGCTTCCTTACCTGACACCGTCTATCATTGCAGGTTATTTCATGGCCTTCACCTATTCGCTAGATGACTTTGCCGTGACCTTCTTTGTAACAGGAAATGGCTTTTCAACCCTGTCAGTTGAGATTTACTCTCGTGCTCGTAAGGGAATTTCGCTGGAAATCAATGCCCTGTCTGCCCTTGTCTTTCTCTTTAGTATTATCCTAGTTGTTGGCTATTACTTTATCTCACGTGAGAAGGAGGAGAAAGCATGAAAAAACTCTATTCATTTTTAGCAGGAATTGCAGCAATTATCCTTGTCTTGTGGGGGATTGCGACTCATTTAGATAGTAAAATCAACAGCCGAGATAGTCAGAAATTGGTTATCTACAACTGGGGAGACTATATCGATCCAGAACTCTTGGAGAAATTCACAGAAGAAACAGGAATCCAAGTACAATACGAGACCTTTGACTCCAATGAAGCCATGTATACCAAAATCAAGCAGGGTGGAACAACCTACGACATTGCTATCCCGAGTGAGTACATGATCAACAAGATGAAGGACGAAGACCTCTTGGTTCCGCTTGATTATTCAAAAATTGAAGGAATCGAAAATATCGGACCTGAGTTCCTCAACCAGTCTTTTGACCCGGGCAACAAATTCTCCATCCCGTACTTCTGGGGAACCTTGGGAATTGTCTACAATGAAACCATGGTAGACGAGGCGCCTGAGCATTGGGATGACCTATGGAAACCAGAATACAAGGATTCCATCATGCTCTTTGATGGGGCGCGTGAGGTGCTGGGACTCGGGCTTAACTCACTCGGTTACAGTCTCAACTCCAAGGATCCTCAGCAGTTGGAAGAGACAGTGGATAAGCTCTACAAACTGACTCCAAATATCAAGGCCATTGTGGCCGACGAGATGAAGGGCTACATGATTCAGAACAATGCTGCTATCGGTGTGACTTTCTCTGGGGAAGCCAGCCAGATGTTGGAGAAAAATCCTAACCTCAAGTATGTCGTTCCGACTGAGGCCAGCAATCTCTGGTTTGACAACATGGTCATTCCAAAAACCGTGAAAAACCAAGATGCAGCCTATGCCTTTATCAACTTTATGTTGAAACCCGAAAATGCTCTGAAAAATGCGGAGTATGTGGGCTACTCAACACCAAACCTGCCAGCCAAGGAAATGCTCCCAGAGGAGACTAAGGAAGACAAATCCTTCTATCCAGACGCTGATACCATGAAACACCTAGAAGTTTATGAGAAATTTGACCATAAATGGACAGGAAAATATAGTGACCTCTTCCTACAATTTAAAATGTATCGGAAGTAGGAGTTAGCAGTTATGAAACGAATCAGTTAAGCTGGTTCGTTTTCTTAATAGAAGTTAACTTTTACAGCCTTATCTTTTTCTATTCTAGTTGCTTATTTGCTTGTCTAGTAGTATACTAAGTTTATACGAATAGAAAGCGGTAACAAATCATGAAAATGTCTACTTTTTTCAAAAAAAGTTACTGGCCAACCTTTTTAATTGTTAACGAAACAATTATATTATTTCATTTAAAGGATGGCTTGGATCGGCAATATCTAACAACGGATTCCATATATTTGGTGATAGGTTACTTTATATTTGCAAATGTTTTCATAGCTATCTTTAGCTATTCAAAAAGTTGGAATAAAAGTTGGGATAAAAAGAAAAATGGCAGTAAGAAAAAATATATCCTGAAAAAATATCAGAGATGTAGGGAATGATTTCCAGTTGACGCAGAACCCAAAAAACGATATAATAAAAAAGTTGAGAATTGATTTTCTGTCATCTTAGTCCAGAGAAATGGCGGTGCTGCGAGCCATCTAAGCTAGGAAGTCATGCTACTCAATCAGACAATTGCATAAGAATAAGAGAATGACAAGTTCATTGAATGAAGGTGGTACCGCGGTTTTTCGCCCTTCGTGATATGAGCTTGTCTTTTGATTTTTGGAGGTGTTTATGAAGACATTTCTCGTGAAACAAAAGTTTCGTCTTGGGGGCGAACGTTTTGATATCAAGGATGACAGAGGAGTAGTGAACTATCAGGTGGAGGGCTCTTTCTTCCAAATTCCTAAGACCTTTACCATCTATGACGCCTATGGTGAGCAGGTCAGTGAAATCAGTAAAGAATTTTTCACCTTGCTTCCTCGCTTTACTATTCAGCTACGAAACGGTTCCAATTTCGTTATTCGTAAGAAGTTGACCTTCTGGCGAGATAAGTATGAGTTTGACAATCTGGGGCTTCGTATCGAGGGCAATATCTGGGATTTGAATTTCAAATTGTTGGATGACCGCGACCAAGTGATTGCCGAGATTCGGAAAGAGATTTTCCATTTGACCTCAACTTACACCGTAACCGTCTATGAAGACTCTTATGCAGACCTAGTCATTTCCCTCTGTGTCGCGATTGACTATGTGGAGATGCTGGAAAGCCAATCAAATTAAACAAGTAATAAGGAGATATTATGAAACAACTATCTAGTGCTCAAGTTCGCCAAATGTGGCTTGATTTCTGGGCAAGCAAAGGACACTCTGTAGAACCATCAGTCAGCTTGGTTCCTGTAAATGACCCAACTCTTTTGTGGATCAACTCTGGGGTAGCAACCCTTAAGAAATACTTTGACGGAACCATTATCCCTGAAAACCCACGTATTACCAATGCGCAAAAAGCTATCCGTACCAATGACATCGAAAATGTCGGAAAAACGGCTCGCCACCATACTATGTTTGAAATGTTGGGGAACTTCTCTATCGGGGATTACTTCCGTGACGAAGCCATCACCTGGGCTTATGAGCTTTTGACAAGCCCAGAATGGTTTGATTTCCCAGCTGAAAAACTTTATATGACCTACTATCCTGAAGATAAGGATTCTTACAACCGCTGGATTGAAGTAGGAGTGGACCCAAGCCACTTGATCCCAATCGAAGATAACTTCTGGGAAATCGGTGCGGGACCTTCTGGACCTGATACAGAAATCTTCTTTGACCGTGGAGAAGCATTTGACCCAGAAAACATCGGTATTCGTCTGCTTGCAGAGGATATCGAAAACGACCGTTACATCGAAATCTGGAACATCGTTTTGTCACAATTTAACGCTGATCCAGCTGTTCCTCGTAGTGAGTACAAGGAATTGCCGCACAAGAACATTGATACGGGCGCTGGTTTGGAGCGTTTGGTGGCAGTTATCCAAGGGGCTAAGACAAACTTTGAAACTGACCTCTTCATGCCAATCATCCGTGAAGTTGAGAAATTGTCTGGTAAGGTTTATGACCAAGATGGCGACAACATGAGCTTCAAGGTCATTGCTGACCATATCCGTTCTCTTTCATTTGCCATCGGTGATGGTGCCCTTCCTGGAAATGAAGGTCGTGGTTATGTTCTTCGTCGTTTGCTCCGTCGTGCTTCTATGCACGGTCAAAAATTGGGTATCAACGAGCCTTTCCTTTACAAACTCGTTCCAACTGTTGGAAAAATCATGGAAAGCTACTATCCAGAAGTGCTTGAAAAACGTGACTTTATCGAAAAAATCGTGAAGAGCGAAGAAGAGTCATTTGCCCGTACCCTTCACTCAGGTCAACACTTTGCAGAAACCATTGTAGCTGATTTGAAAGCGAAAGGCCAAACGGTTATCGCTGGTCAAGATGTCTTCAAACTCTATGATACATACGGATTCCCAGTAGAATTGACTGAAGAAATCGCTGAAGAAGCTGGGATGACTGTAGACCGTGAAGGTTTTGAAGCAGCCATGAAAGAGCAGCAAGAACGTGCGCGTGCATCAGCTGTTAAGGGTGGCTCAATGGGTATGCAAAATGAAACCCTTCAAAACATTACAGTGGAAAGTGTCTTCAACTACAATGCTAGTCAATTGCCTTCTAAACTGGTGGCCATCGTAGCGGACAATGCTGAAGTAGAAGCTGTATCTGAAGGAACTGCCTCTCTTATCTTTGCAGAGAGTCCATTCTACGCTGAAATGGGTGGACAAGTAGCTGACCACGGTCAAATCTTGGATGCTAAAGGAAATGTCGTAGCGACTGTAACGGACGTGCAAAAAGCACCAAATGGACAAGCTCTTCATACTGTTGAAGTTCTTGCACCACTTGCTTTGAATCAAGAATACACCTTGGCTATCGATACCAACCGTCGTCATCGTGTCATGAAGAACCACACAGCCACTCACTTGCTCCATGCGGCTCTTCACAATATCCTTGGACACCATGCGACACAAGCAGGATCTCTGAACGAAGTTGAATTCCTTCGCTTTGACTTCACTCACTTCCAAGCCGTGACTCCAGAAGAATTGCGCGCCATTGAACAGCAAGTCAACGAAAAAATCTGGGAATCAATTGCTGTAGAAACTGTTGAGACAGATATTGACACTGCTAAAGAAATGGGAGCTATGGCCCTCTTTGGTGAGAAATACGGTAAAGAAGTTCGTGTTGTGACCATCGGTGATTACTCTGTTGAGCTTTGTGGTGGTACCCATGTTGGCAATACTTCTGAAATCGGTCTCTTCAAGATTGTCAAAGAAGAAGGAATCGGTTCAGGTACCCGCCGTATCTTGGCAGTGACTGGTAAGGAAGCCTTTGAAGCCTACCGCGAGCAAGAAGACGCTCTGAAAGCCGTCGCAGCAACCTTGAAAGCACCTCAACTCAAGGAAGTACCTCACAAGGTGGAAGGACTTCAAGAGCAACTTCGCCAACTTCAAAAAGAAAATGCAGAATTGAAGGAAAAAGCAGCAGCTGCAGCTGCAGGTGATGTCTTCAAGGATGTTAAGGAAGTCAACGGTCACCGTTACATTGCTAGCCAAGTTTCTGTGTCAGACGCCGGTGCCCTTCGTACCTTTGCGGATAACTGGAAACAAAAAGACTATTCTGATGTGCTTGTCTTAGTCGCAGCTATTGGCGACAAAGTCAATGTCCTTGTAGCAAGCAAGACAAAAGACCTTCATGCAGGAAACCTTGTCAAAGAATTGGCTCCAATCGTCGATGGACGTGGTGGTGGTAAACCAGACATGGCCATGGCAGGAGGAAGCAACCAAGCGAAAATCCAAGAACTCTTGGATGCAGTAGCAGGTAAATTATAAGACATTAAAGATCTATCCCTTTGGGTAGGTCTTTTTATGATTACAAAAAAGCCAAATCCGATTGGATCTGGCTTGTACCTGATAGGTTTATTTTGCTGCCCAGACACTGACTGAACCTGCTTCTACTGGAAATTCTCCATAACCATCAGCATTGATTGTAACTTGTGCTGGGTGATTTTCAAGGAGGTCAACAAAGGTTTGGTCAGCCCATTCTTGACCGACAAACATAGATTTACTGTTTTCTTGGTCATTTGAGATAAGAACAGCGATTGGGGATTGATGTTCAGCACCTGAACGAACCCATCCGATACAGTTGGCATCGTCAAAGTAGTCTGTTTGCTCTCCATAGGCCCTGTCTTTTCGTATGGCTAGGAGACGATCAAGAACTTCTCTGAAATCTTGTTGAGCAAATTGCCCTGCAATACCGTAATAGTCTCCGTAAAAGACACATGGAAGCCCATCTTGGCGTAATAGAATAAGGGCATAGGCTGCTGGCTTGAACCATTCTTCAACAGTAGACTCAAGGGCTTGTCCTCGTTGAGTATCATGGTTGTCAACGAAAGTGACTGCTTTGTCAGGCTTGAGTTCAACCAAGCTATCTGTGAAAATGTTACGAAGATCGTAACTTGCTCCAGCTTGACTGGCTTCAAAGAGGTTCTGGTGGAGGCGAACATCGACAAGATCAAAGCGTTCCTCCGTTTTTTCGAGATAGTCTAGATTGGCTTCTTTATCTGGATTCCAAAATTCTCCAAAAACGTAGAAATCTTGACCGTATTTTTCCTTCATATCACGAATGAAATTGCCCATAAAGAAGGAGTCGATGTGTTTAACGGCATCCAAGCGGAAACCAGCTACACCAGTCGTTTCCATGAACCAGTCAGCCCAGTCATAGATATTTTGGATGACTTCAGGATGCTTAAAGTCTAGGTCAGCATACATGAGGTAGTCGTAGTTACCGTTTTCGTTATCGACCAATTCCTCATTTGCCCAACCTTTATTGTCCCCCTGGATCAGGTAAATACCAGACTTACGGCGCTTGGCATCGTAGTCTGTACCTGTGAAGTGGTACCAGTGCCAGTGGAAGTCATTGTAGGTATCTTGGCGACCATCGAAAGTAAAGTGAGTCCAGCCATTGATAGTAAAGGGCTCGCTTAGTTGAACGGTACGATCCTCAGGGTCCACTTCAATAACCTGAAAGGCTTCCATATGATCGGCAGCAGCCTTGTGATTGAGCACCACATCGGCCATAGGTTGAATTCCTTGTGCCTTTAGGGCTTGAATGGCTTGAAGATAGTCTTCTTTAAACCCATACTTGGTACGGACAGTTCCTTTTTGGTGAAATTCGCCTAGGTCAAAAAGATCGTAAACACCATAGCCGACATCTTTTTCGTTGGTTGCCTTGAAGGCAGGTGGCATCCAGACGTGGCTGATACCAAGGTTTGCTAGGTGCTCTGCGTCATTTGTCAGTCGAGCCCAGTGTTGGCCGTCGTGAGGCAGATACCATTCAAAGTATTGCATAAGTGTCTGATTTTGCATTGTTTTTCCTCTTGCTTATCAATGTTGTGTTTTATTCTACCATAAAGTTTAGAACCAGGCAAACGTTTGCGCAAGATTCTATACTCATTTCTGAAATTGTCTATTTTTAGCGAATAGAATCTCACTTTCCATTATAAGGGAAAGGATGTTTTGGTGAAAAAGTAAATGGCATATACTTATTTTAACAAAAATGACACTCAGTAAACTAAAGTACAACTGGTTAAACGGTTTCTTTTTTGAGAATTGTCACAAAATTTGCTATAATAGTAACTATGAATAGAATTAGGGTCAGCAGACGTGTTGAAAAAAAGCTAGCTAAGGGTCTAGTTCTTTTGGAAGCAAGTGATTTAACAGATATTGAACTGAAGGATCAGGCAGTAGAAGTTCTTAGTCAAGACGGGAAGTTTTTAGGGAGCGCCTATCTTTCCCAGCAGAACAAGGGAATCGGCTGGTTCATCAGCAAGGAAAAGGTTGGTTTCAATCAAGCCTTTTTTGAAATCCTGTTTCGTAAGGCCAAGGAAGCTAGAAAGCCTTATTATCAGGATGACTTGACCACTGCCTTTCGCCTTTTTAACCAAGAGGGGGATGGCTTTGGGGGTCTGACTATTGATCTCTATGGAGATTATGCTGTTTTTTCTTGGTACAACTCCTTTGTTTACCAGATTCGTGAGCTGATCTTAAAGGCTTTTAAGGAAGTTTTTCCTGAGGTCTTGGGAGCTTATGAGAAGATTCGTTTTAAAGGTCTAGACTACGAGTCTGCTTATGTTTATGGTGAGGAAGCGCCAGACTATTTTACTGTTCTTGAGAATGGCGTGCTCTATCAAGTCTTTATGAATGATGGCTTGATGACCGGGATTTTCCTAGACCAGCATGAGGTTCGTGGGAGTCTGGTTGACGGCCTAGCCATGGGCAAATCCTTGCTCAATATGTTTTCCTATACGGCTGCCTTTTCAGTTGCTGCAGCTATGGGAGGCGCTAGTGAGACGACTTCTGTCGACTTGGCCAAAAGGTCTAGAGAGCTGTCAGAAGCTCATTTTCAGGCAAATGGACTTAGCACGGACAATCATCGTTTTATTGTCATGGACGTTTTTGAGTACTTCAAGTATGCCAAGCGAAAAGGCTTGACCTATGATGTGATTGTTCTTGATCCGCCAAGCTTTGCCCGCAATAAAAAACAAACATTCTCTGTAGCTAAGGACTATCACAAGTTGATTTCCCAGAGTCTAGAGATTTTAAATCCGGGAGGCATTATCATTGCCAGTACCAATGCTGCCAATGTTTCCCGCCAGAAATTTACAGAACAAATTGATAAAGGTTTTGCAGGAAGAAGGTATCAGATCTTGAACCAATATGGTCTTCCAGCAGACTTTGCCTATAATAAAAAAGATGAAAGCAGTAATTACCTCAAGGTGATTAGTATGAAGGTTAGTAGATGAAATTAATCGTTTCAGTAATGCCAAGAAGTTTAGAAGAAGCGCAAGAACTGGATGCCACTAGGTATGAAGATGCCGATATCATTGAGTGGCGTGCGGACTTTCTTACAAAGGACGCTATTTTACAGGTAGCACCCGCGATCTTTGAGAAATTTGCAGGACGCGAACTTGTCTTTACCCTTCGGACTCGCGCTGAGGGAGGAGAAATCGAACTGTCTTCTGAGGAGTATGTTCAAATCATCAAGGAAGTTACTCAGCTCTATCAACCAGACTATGTAGATTTTGAGTATTTCAGCTATAAGGACGTTTTTGAGGAAATGTTGGATTTTCCAAATCTCGTATTGAGCTACCATAATTTCCAGGAAACACCAGAAAACATGATGGAGATTTTGTCTGAGTTGACCAGTCTCTCTCCAAAAGTGGTCAAGGTATCAGTTATGGCTCATACGGAGCAGGATGTTTTAGACCTGATGAACTACACTCGAGGATTTAAAACACTCAACCCTGAGCAAGAGTACGTAACCATTTCCATGGGGAAAATGGGCAAGGTATCTCGTATCACTTCAGATGTGACAGGTTCAAGTTGGTCATTTGCTAGTCTGGATGAAGCGAGTGCCCCAGGTCAGATTTCGCTATCAAACATGAAGAAAATCAGGGAGATTTTGGATGAAGCTTGATGGCTACACACGTATGGCAGCTGTTGTTGCCAATCCCATCAAACACTCTATTTCACCCTTTATCCACAATAGGGCCTTTGAGGCGACAGCTATTAATGGTGCCTATGTAGCTTGGGAGATTGAAGTGGGTGATTTGGCAGAAACAGTCGCCAATATTCGCCGATACCAGATGTTTGGCATCAACCTGTCTATGCCTTACAAGGAGCAGGTTATTCCTTATCTGGATGAGTTGAGTGATGAGGCTCGTTTGATTGGGGCGGTCAACACAGTTGTTAATCAAGACGGAACGTTAATTGGATATAATACAGATGGCAAGGGATTTTTTAAGAGCTTGCCTTCTTTTACAATCTCGGATAAGAAAATGACCATTCTGGGCGCAGGTGGTGCGGCCAAATCAATCTTGGCACAAGCCATTTTGGATGGTGTCAGTCAAATTTCAGTCTTTGTTCGTTCAGTTTCCATGGAAAAAACAAGACCTTACCTAGACAAGTTGCAGAAGCAAACAGGATTTAAAGTGGACTTGTATGCTTTAGAAGATATTTCTGAGCTGCAAGAAAAGATTGCCAAGTCGGACCTGCTTGTCAATGCGACTAGTGTAGGAATGGATGGCAAATCATCCCCAGTTCCTGAAAGCATAGTCTTACCAGAAACTCTCTTGGTGGCAGATATTATTTACCAACCCTTTGAGACGCCATTTTTGAAATGGGCTAGAAGCCAGGGAAATCCAGCTGTCAATGGTCTAGGAATGTTGCTCTATCAAGCTGCTGAAGCTTTTCAACTGTGGACAGGAAAAGAAATGCCGACTGAAGAGATTTGGCAGTCCTTAACAAAAAAATATAAATAGTGAAAAGGAGACCCTACTATGAAAATCAGAATCGATATTCCGCATCATCCTTATGATATTCAGATTGAAAAAGGTTGTCTGACTCAGGCTGGTCAATGGTTGCGAGAACTCTGGCAACCTCAAAAGGTAGTCATTGTGACAGATAACCATGTAGCTTCTCTCTATGCAGAGAAGGTTAAACTCAGCCTAGAAGATGCTGGTTTTCAGGTAGCTGTTTTTGACTTTTTAGAAGGCGAAGAACGAAAGAATTTAACCACTGTTCAGAAGGTCTATGAGTTTCTAGTTAAGCAAGGTCTGACTCGTAGTGATGGAATCGTGGCTCTAGGTGGTGGTGTCGTTGGGGATCTTGCTGGTTTCGTAGCCTCTACCTATATGCGGGGCATTCACTTTGTTCAGATTCCGACTAGTTTGACTTCCCAGGTTGATTCTTCTATCGGTGGAAAGACGGGTGTCAATACTCCTTTTGCTAAAAATATGGTGGGAACTTTTGCACAACCAGATGGAGTTCTAATCGACCCGCTTGTCCTTGAAACGCTCGGAAAAAGAGAGCTGATTGAAGGAATGGGTGAGGTTATCAAGTACGGCCTGATTGAGGATCCAGAACTGTGGGCTCTCTTGACGGAGCTAGATGGTTCTGTAGAGAGCATACTGGAACATGCAGAGACTTTGATTGAACATTCTTGTCAGGTGAAGCGCAAGATGGTGGTCGAAGATGAGTTGGATAACGGAGTTCGTCTTTACCTCAATTTTGGGCACACTATTGGCCATGCCATTGAAGCAACTGCCGGTTATGGGAAAGTCATGCATGGAGAAGCTGTGGCCATGGGTATGGTACAGATTTCCAAGGTTGCTGAGGAAAAAGGTCTTATGCCAGAAGGAATAACCCAGTCCATTACAGAGATGTGTCAGAAATTTGGACTACCTGTTGACTATGAAAACTGGGATGTTGACAAGCTTTATCAAGCTTTGACTCATGACAAGAAAGCACGTGGCAATACCTTGAAATTGGTCTTGGTACCAGAGCTTGGTTTAGCGACCATTCACCCAGTTTCTCTGGAAGAGATGAAAGACTACTTGGTAAAATAAGGAGAACGTATGAGATATTTAACTGCAGGAGAATCACACGGTCCTCGTTTGACGGCTATCATTGAAGGAATTCCAGCTGGACTTCCTTTGACAGCAGAGGATATCAATGAGGATCTGAAACGCCGTCAGGGTGGCTACGGTCGTGGTGGTCGTATGAAGATTGAGAGTGACCAGGTTGTCTTTACCTCAGGTGTTCGCCACGGGAAGACGACAGGGGCACCTATTACCATGGATGTCATCAACAAAGACCACCAAAAATGGCTGGACATCATGTCTGCAGAAGACATCGAAGACCGCCTGAAAAGCAAGCGAAAAATCACCCATCCACGTCCAGGTCACGCCGACTTGGTAGGGGGCATCAAGTACCGTTTTGATGATTTGCGAAATTCTTTGGAACGTTCATCAGCTCGAGAAACAACCATGCGAGTAGCTGTTGGGGCAGTAGCCAAACGTCTCTTAGCTGAACTGGATATGGAGATTGCCAACCATGTCGTGGTCTTTGGTGGTAAGGAAATCGATGTACCTGAAAATCTGACAGTCGCTGAGATTAAGGAACGAGCTGCTCAGTCTGAAGTTTCTATTGTCAACCAAGAGCGGGAACAGGAAATCAAGGACTATATTGACCAAATCAAACGTGACGGTGATACCATTGGTGGGGTTGTGGAGACAGTCGTCGGAGGTGTTCCAGTTGGTCTTGGTTCCTATGTCCAATGGGACAGAAAATTGGATGCGCGATTGGCACAAGCAGTTGTTTCTATCAATGCCTTTAAAGGGGTGGAATTTGGTCTCGGCTTTGAAGCTGGTTACCGAAAAGGCAGCCAGGTTATGGATGAAATTCTCTGGTCTAAAGAAGACGGCTATACTCGTCGTACCAATAATCTAGGTGGTTTCGAAGGTGGTATGACCAATGGGCAACCAATTGTTGTTCGTGGTGTTATGAAACCCATTCCCACTCTTTACAAACCATTGATGAGTGTGGATATCGAAACCCACGAACCTTACAAGGCAACCGTGGAGAGAAGTGATCCGACCGCCCTTCCAGCTGCAGGTGTAGTCATGGAAGCCGTTGTAGCAACGGTTCTGGCGCAGGAAATCCTTGAAAAATTCTCATCAGATAATCTTGAAGAATTAAAAGAGGCAGTTGCCAAGCACCGAGACTATACAAAGAACTATTAAGGAGTCCTTATGGCAAAAACCATCTATATCGCAGGTCTCGGTTTGATTGGTGCTTCGATGGCACTCGGTATCAAGCGCGATCATCCGGATTATGAAATTTTAGGTTATAATCGCAGTCAAGCTTCAAGAGACATTGCCTTGGAGCGGGGAATGATAGACCGTGCGACGGATGATTTTGCTAGTTTCGCTCCTCTAGCAGATGTTATCATTCTGACCTTGCCAATCAAACAGACCATTGCTTTTATTAAGGAGCTGGCAAACTTAGACTTGAAGGAAGGTGTCATTATCTCGGATGCCGGCTCGACCAAGGCTGCCATTGTGGAAGTTGCTGAGGAATACTTGGCTGGCAAGTCAATTCGTTTTGTCGGGGCTCATCCCATGGCTGGTAGCCACAAGACAGGAGCTGCCTCTGCCGATGTTAATCTCTTCGAAAATGCCTACTATATCTTTACTCCATCTAGTTTGACTAGTCCAGATACGCTTGAGGAAATGAAGGACCTACTTTCTGGTCTCCATGCTCGTTTCATTGAAATTGATGCCAAGGAGCACGATCAAGTAACTTCACAGATTAGCCATTTTCCCCATATCTTGTCATCAGGTCTCATGGAGCAAACAGCTGTCTATGCTCAAGATCATGAAATGGCAAGGCGCTTTGCGGCGGGTGGTTTTCGAGATATGACTCGCATTGCGGAAAGCGAGCCAGGTATGTGGACTTCCATTCTCTTGTCCAATCGTGAGACTATTCTAGATCGAATTGCGGATTTCAAGGAGCGCCTAGATGAGGTTGGACAAGCCATCAGCAAGGGAGACGAAGAGCAAATCTGGAACTTTTTCAACCAAGCACGTGAGCAACGTCAGGCCATGGAAATCCATAAGCGTGGTGGAGTGGATAGCTCTTACGACCTCTATGTCGACGTTCCCGATGAAGAAGATGTCATCTTGCGAATTTTGGAATTGCTACGTGGGACTTCTTTGGTTAATATCCACATCAACGAAGAAAACCGTGAAGATGTTCACGGGATTCTACAAATTTCCTTTAAAAATGCTCAAGATTTAGAACGAGCTGAGCGCTTAATTACAGAAAATACGGACTATACAGTCGTCATCAAATAAGGAGAAAATCATGTCAAATATTTACGATAATGCAAATGAACTTAGCCGCGGGCTACGCGAATTACCAGAATACAAGTCTGTCAAGGCAGCCAAAGATGCCATCCAAGCAGATGAACAAGCTAGCAAGATTTTTGCAGACTATCTTGCCTTCCAGCAAGAAATCCAAGTCATGGCTCAAACTGGACAAATGCCAGATGCTTCTTTCCAAGAAAAGATGCAGTCTTTCAGCAAACAAATCCAAGAGAACGCTCTTTTGTCAGATTTCTTTGCCAAACAGCAACAATTATCCATTTACCTTTCGGACATTGAAAAAATTGTCTTTGAACCTGTTTCAGAATTGTTGAAATAGTATTTTATCTGTATAAAAGCCAGAAATTTCAGGAATTTCTGGCTTTTTTGTGATAAAATAAGAAAAAGTATTGCAAGTATGAGGTCAACTATGAAACTAAAAACAAACATTCGCCACTTACATGGCAATATCCGGGTTCCAGGTGACAAGTCTATTAGCCATCGTTCGATTATTTTTGGAAGTTTGGCTGAGGGCGAAACCAAGGTTTATGATATTTTGCGTGGCGAGGACGTGCTCTCGACTATGCAGGTTTTTTGTGACCTTGGCGTTGAAATTGAGGATAAAGATGGTGTCATTACCATTCAAGGTGTTGGGATGGATGGTTTAAAAGCTCCTAAAAATGCTTTAGACATGGGGAATTCTGGAACCTCGATTCGTCTGATTTCAGGTGTACTTGCTGGGGCAGATTTTGAAGTAGAGATGTTCGGTGACGACAGTCTATCCAAACGTCCTATGGATCGTGTGACGATTCCATTGAAAAAAATGGGCGTCAGCATTTCGGGACAAACTGAGCGAGACCTGCCTCCTCTTCGCCTCAAAGGAACAAAAAATCTAACACCTATTCACTATGAGTTGCCAATCGCCTCTGCTCAGGTCAAGTCTGCCTTGATATTTGCAGCCTTGCAGGCTCAGGGGGAGTCCGTTATTATCGAGAAAGAATGTACTCGTAACCACACCGAAGATATGTTGCAACAATTTGGTGGCCATTTAAGTGTGGATGGTAAGAAAATCACAGTTCAAGGACCACAAAGACTGACCGGACAAAAGGTAGTTGTTCCAGGAGATATTTCCAGTGCAGCCTTTTGGTTGGTCGCAGGTTTGATTGTTCCAAACTCTCGTGTAGTGTTGCAGAATGTTGGTATTAACGAAACGCGTACCGGTATTATTGATGTCATTCGTGCCATGGGTGGAAAATTGGAAATAACTGAAATCGACCCAGTAGCTAAATCTGCTACCTTAACTGTTGAGTCTTCAGACCTCAAAGGAACGGAGATAGGTGGAGCCTTGATTCCACGTTTGATTGATGAATTGCCTATTATTGCTCTTCTCGCGACACAAGCACAAGGTGTAACGGTCATTAAGGATGCTGAAGAACTTAAAGTCAAAGAAACTGACCGCATTCAGGTGGTGGCTGATGCCTTAAATAGCATGGGGGCGGACATCACTCCTACAGCAGATGGATTGATTGTCAAAGGGAAATCAATCCTTCATGGCGCTAGAGTCAATACGTTTGGTGACCATCGAATTGGAATGATGACAGCCATCGCAGCCCTCTTGGTTGCGGATGGAGAAGTGGAACTTGATCGTGCTGAAGCCATCAATACCAGCTATCCTAGCTTCTTTGATGATTTGGAGAGCTTGATTCATGGCTAAGGTATTACTCGGATTTATGGGGGCGGGCAAATCGACAATCGCTAGAGGATTGGACCCAGACTACATCGATATGGATGCCTTAATCGAGGAACGTTTGGGCATGTCCATTGCGGATTTCTTCGCTGAAAAAGGAGAAGTGGCCTTTCGTCAAGTAGAGTCAGAAGTCCTAGCTGACTTACTAAAAACTGACCGAGTTGTGTCAACTGGCGGAGGAGTTGTCATTTCTCAGAAAAATCGCGACTTACTCAAAACCAATCCTGATAACATCTACCTAAAAGCAGATTTTGAAACCCTCTACCAACGTATCGTAGGTGATAAAGACAATCAGCGCCCGCTCTTTCTTAACAAAAGTAAGGAAGAATTGGCAACTATTTTCCAAGAAAGACAAGCTTGGTATGAGGAAGTAGCCAGTCGGGTTTTGGATGTTACCAAGTTAAGCCCAGAGGAAATTATAGAGGAACTGAGATGAAAATTGCCTATCTAGGTCCCAAGGGATCATTTTCGCATCATGTTGTGCAGACAGCCTTTCCCACAGAGGAATTGCAGGCCTTTGCCAATATCACAGATGTCATCAAGGCCTATGAACAGGGCTTGGTGGACTATTCTGTGGTACCAGTTGAAAATTCTATTGAGGGTAGCGTTCATGAAAGCTTGGATTACCTTTTTCACCAGGCTCGCATCCAAGCAGTTGCAGAAATCGTTCAGCCCATTCATCAGCAGCTGATGGCGGTTCTCGGTCAGTCAAAAATTGAGAAGATTTTTTCCCATCCTCAGGCTCTGGCTCAAGGAAAGAAATTCATCGACAAACACTATCCAGAGGCTAAAATAGAGGTGACTGCTAGTACCGCCTATGCAGCTCGCTTTATTTCGGAACATCCAGACCAGCCATACGCAGCTATTGCTCCTAAAAGTTCAGCTGAAGAATATGGATTGGAATTGATTGCTGAGGATATTCAGGAAATGGAAGCCAATTTCACACGTTTTTGGGTGTTAGGGGCAGAGATACCGAAGATTCCTTTGAACTCGCAAGCTAAAAAAATGAGTTTGGCCTTGACCTTACCAGACAACTTACCTGGTGCTCTTTACAAGGCACTTTCGACCTTTGCTTGGAGAGGGATTGACTTAACAAAGATTGAAAGTCGCCCCCTTAAAACAGCCTTGGGAGAATACTTTTTCATTATCGATGTAGACTATAGTGACAAAGAGCTGGTTCATTTTGCAAGACAAGAACTAGAAGCTATTGGAATCCGGCACAAGATCTTGGGAACTTACCCGATTTTTACCATAACTGATTTAGAAAAGGAGAGTCAATGAGCAAAGAAAATCCTTTAAGTCATCACGAGCAGTTACGCTATGACTATCTCTTCAAAAATATTCATTACCTCAACGACCGTGAACGGAGGGAGTTTGATTATCTGCAACAGAAGATGGCAGGTTCCAAGTCTGAAGTTCACCATTTCCACCAAGAAGAAAAAGAAGAAACTTGGGGTAGAGATATTGATCTTCCGACTTATGGCAGTAGAAGCCGGTCTAAGAAACGTGAAAAGCTAGCTCCTCAACCTAAAGTCAAAAAGAAAAAAAGAAGAATTCGCTTCAAACGAATACTGACTTGGTTCTTGCTGTTGATTACTTGTGTGCTTGCAGGGATGATTTTTATGTTTCTTCGAGGTTTCCAGTCAGCAGCCAATCCAACAAATAAGCCAGCTGACGCCAAGGCAGCTCAAGTAGAGGTCTTTAACGGTCAGGATACCAAAGATGGTGTGAATATTTTAGTGATGGGGACAGATGGCCGTATCGGTCAAAATAGTGCGGAGACTCGTACCGACACGATCATGGTACTGAATGTCAGTGGATCGGATAAGAAGATCAAACTAGTCAGCTTTATGCGTGACAACTTAGTTTATATCGACGGGTATAGTAAGATTGTAAATGGTCAGAAACAAACGGATAACAAACTAAATGTTGCCTATGAACTTGGGGAACAAGAAGGGAAAAAGGGGGCTGAAATGGTCCGCAAGGTTCTAAAAGACAACTTTGATTTGGATATCAAGTACTACGCTCTAGTTGACTTCCAGGCTTTTGCAACAGCTATTGACACCCTTTTCCCTGAAGGAGTGACTATCGATGCTCAATTTTCAACTCTGAATGGTCAACCTCTGACAGAAGCCACAGTCGGAGATGACCTTCATGCAACAGAGACAGAGTCCCCAACTCAAACTATCAAAGTTGGAAAACAGCAGATGAATGGCTCCACCTTGCTGAACTATGCTCGCTTTCGTGATGATGATGAGGGAGACTATGGCCGTACCAAACGTCAGCAACAAGTCATGTCAGCCGTTCTTGAGCAAATCAAAGATCCAACCAAGCTCTTTACGGGATCAGAGGCACTTGGAAAAGTCTTTGGCATGACATCAACAAATCTACCGTATAGCTTCTTGTTAACCAATGGCTTATCTGTCCTAGAAGGTGCTCAAAATGGCATTGAAAGACTCACCGTCCCAGAACTTGGTGACTGGGTGGACGCTTATGATATCTATGGTGGGCAAGGTCTTCTGGTCGATCAAAATAAATACCAGACCAAACTCTCCCAAATGGGAATGAGATAGAATACTATAAAAAAATCAAAGTTTGAATCACTAGTGAAAAAGTGGTTTAGGCTTTGATTTTTCTTAGTATCTGATGGATTTTTAGGGCTTTTTTATGGTATAATAAAACGATATAACTCGTTATTGGACAGAAGAGGAGAGACATGAGTGATTTGAAAGCGATTCAGGCTCGTAGTCTGGAAATGGCTGAATATTTCGTCGCATTTTGTAAAGAACATGATTTATTGTGCTATCTCTGTGGTGGAGGAGCCATTGGTGCCCTACGTAACAAAGGCTTCATTCCTTGGGATGATGATTTAGACTTTTTCATGCCACGTAAGGATTATGAAAAATTAGCAGAGCTGTGGCCACGTTATGCAGACGAGCGTTATTTCTTGTCAAAGAGTAACAAAGATTTTGTAGACCGTAACCTTTTTATTACCATTCGTGATAAGGAAACTACTTGTATCAAGCCTTATCAGAAGGATTTGGATTTACCACACGGTTTGGCCTTGGATGTTTTACCATTGGACTATTATCCTAAAAATCCAGCTGAGCGTAAGAAACAGGTTCGTTGGGCCTTGATTTATTCACTCTTTTGCGCCCAAACTATCCCAGAAAAGCATGGTGCAGTCATGAAATGGGGAAGTCGTATCTTACTCGGCCTGACTCCAAAATCTCTACGTTATCGCATTTGGAAAAAAGCTGAAAAAGAAATGACCAAGTATGGTCTGGCTGAGAGCGATGGAATTACGGAATTATGCTCAGGTCCCGGCTACATGCGAAACAAATACCCAATCGCATCCTTTGAGGATAATCTCCTCTTACCATTTGAAGGAACTGAGATGCCCATCCCAGTTGGTTATGATGCCTATCTCAGCACTGCTTTTGGGGATTATATGACACCGCCACCAGCGGACAAGCAAGTACCGCATCATGACGCCATTATAGCAGACATGGACAAAAGCTACACAGAGTATAAGGGAGAATATGGAGCATGATGGGAGAAAAAATAAGCGTTATCGTTCCAGTCTATAATGTAGAAGCCTATTTGGAGCGATGTGTGGAGTCGATTCTTCAACAGACTTATACCCATTTTGAGTTAATCCTAATCAACGATGGTTCTACTGATGCTAGTGGACATATCTGTGATCACTTAGCATCTCAGTATGAGAATATCAAGGTTTATCATATCGAAAATGCTGGTGTTTCAAATGCTAGAAATATGGGAATTCAGCTAGCGACGGGTTCTTGGGTTACCTTTATTGATAGCGATGATTTCGTTACCCAGGATTACCTAGCTACTTTAGCAAGTGCAGTTGAAGGGGTGAATGTAGGCTTTGTTATTGCTCCTCTGCACCATATCAAAAACGGCATTGTAACTGATATACCTTCACATTCAGGAAAAACAGAACTCTGGTCAACAGAAGAAACCATGAAGGAACTACTGATGACTACCAGAACGTCATTTTTTCCAGTCGCAAAACTGTTTAAGAAAGACTTGCTTGCGGATGAAAAGTTTAATACAAATTATCACCTAGCTGAAGATGCTCTATTTTTAACTGAATTGCTACTAAAGACAAGATGCAGTTGCGTATTTATTGACAAACCTGTTTATTATTATGATCATCGTGAGGGAAGTGCAACGACATCTGTTAATCGATATGTATTTGACACAATAGAAGTTTATAAGCAAATAATTGCTCAAGTTTCACAAGCCTTTCCTAATTTGAAATACGAATTAAAAAATAGAGAATGTTGGTCGTACATCACAGTTTACGATAAAATTATCTTTACTTCACGTGAAGAGTATCAAAAGGAGAAAGCCGAGCTGAGAACTTGGATTGTTCAGCATCGACGTGAAATATGGAAGGATACTTATTTCACTACTTTTCGCAAGGTAGCGATCCTTTCACTTGTCATTTTTCCATGGCTATATAAGAAAATTGTTGGATTAAAAAACTAATATCATGAGAAGGAGTTGAAAATGAATTTTTCAAAAATGGATGAATACTTTGAAAAATCAAAACTATGGATTGCGTATCTATTTGTTTTCATTTCGATTTTAAGTATGAGTTCACTGGTTTATAAGATAGCAAATCCCCTCTACAAGGGATTATCAGCGATTGTAGTGCTTTATATTTGCTATACCTTATTGTTTAAGTGGAAAGAAATCACAGCAGATCGCAAATTTCTATCCTTATTTGGACTCTTAGCTGGAAGTCATCTGCTATCAGCTATTTTCAATCGCTCTGGACATCTGATTGGAAATGTGATTGAAATCCTCTTCATGGTAACCTATGTTTTATTATTTACCATGTTACAATCAGGGCAATTTAAAAAATTATTTGACTGGATTGCTTACACGGTTCAAATTGTATCTTTTTCTTCAGCAATTTTTGCGTTTGGTTTATTGGTAAGTAGAGTCCTTATCCTATTTAAGATTGGCGAACAATCTTATTACTATGGTGTCATGAATGGACGTCTGTGGGGGATTGTCAATCCAAATGCTAGTGCGATATTTTCATACATTAGCATTATTTTGGCTATGTATTTGATCCATAAAGGAAGTAAATATTCTGTTTATCTTAAACTGAACAATGTGATTCAATTAGTTTACTTCGCTACGATGCAAAGTCGAGGAGCCTTACTTTCTTTACTTCTCATGATTGGACTCTATAGTTTCTTTGCTACTAGAGGAAGTATCGTTAAACGATTCCTCACTTTTATAGTTGCTGGTTTGCTGATTACTGCAACTAATATTGGATTAAGCTATGTAACTTCAATCTATATCTCATCTGAAACTGCGACTGTCTTAGATTTAAACAATGGACAATCCTATGCTGAGACAGATTCGTCTGTCACTAAGAAGAACGGTGAGCTCCATCTGATTGAAACAACACCAAGTGGTAGAACCTATATCTGGAAAAATGCCATCAAGATGGGAAGTGCCAAACCAATTTTTGGTTATGGTGTACGAAACGTTCCAGATTACTACACAGAATATTTCAGTAAATTTGAGATTCAAAACTCCCTTATTGGTGGGAATTTCCATAACATTTTTGTGACCATATTTGTCAGTTCGGGAGTTCTAGGTTTGGTATCCTTCCTTCTTGTACTGGCTTATGTCATCAAGCGCTTTTTAACGTATTTGATTGTTTCCAAGAAAAATACTGATAAATTGATCATGATCCTATTCTTTGGTATCTTGTTTGGTCAATTATTTGAAAGTCAGATTATGTATTCAACCAACTTTATTAATATCATCTTCTGGCTAGCAATTGGCTATGGACTCGTAGCCTGCAAACGGGATGAAGGAGTTCGGTACCAAGAAGTAACAGACATCAATGAAATTCAACAAATGGAACTTGGAATCATGGAGTATATTCATGAAGTTTGTCAGAAAATTGGTGTCAAGTATTTCTTAGCATATGGAAGTCTAATTGGTGCTGTACGCCATCAAGGATTTATCCCTTGGGATGATGACATGGATATCTGCATGTTACGAGAAGATTATGAAAAGTTGCAAGACTACCTTATCGCTAACCCTGATGAACGTTACGAGGTCATGTCTTATAAAAACAATCTCAACTATGTCTATCCCTTCATGAAAGTGCAGGATAACCATACTTACTTGCTAGAAGAAGATGTTCGCATCGATTCGAATATGGGAATCTATGTAGATATTTTCCCTGTAGATGGCTACGAGGATGACGTAGAATTTAAAAACAAGATGACGAAACTGATAAAGAAACGTCAATTGAGTTGCTACACCTTTAAAGGCATTACCAATACGAAAAGTGTACTGAATTCACTGCTACGTTATGTGTCAGTTATTATTTTCTATTTCACCAATACGAACAAATACGTTGCCCAGATTGAAGAGCTTGCAAAATCCCGTAAAGTTTCAGATTATGAGCAAGTGGATTATCTTATCTACAAGGATATGAACAAACCAGTGTGGAGACGTGAATGGCTGGAACAAGTTACTACTGGAACATTTGAAGGTAAGGAATTTACCATTCCGAAAAATTATCATGAAATTTTGACCTCAGACTACGGAGACTATATGCAATTGCCACCGGTTGAACAAAGAGTATCTCATCATGATTTTAAATTATGGAAGATTGTTAAAAGGTCTAAATGACGGGATTGGGATTAAGAAACGTTTAAAAATATAGTCAAATTTAGGAGAATAGAACCTATGTCTGAAAGAACTTTAACTCTTGAAGAAATCAAGCAAGTAGAATTGGATATTTTAAAGTATCTACATGATCTTTGTGAACAACATCAAATCAAATACTTTATTGATTTTGGAACCTTACTAGGAGCTGTACGCCATAAAGGATTTATTCCTTGGGATGATGATACAGATATTTCCTTAGCGCGTGATGAATTTGAAAAACTGTACAAGGTTTTACAAAATGAAAATCATCCCTACTACAAATTGATTTCATTCAGAGAAACAAAGGGATATCCATACAGTTATATGAGAGTCTATGATGTAAGGACTCGTCGAGATGCTAACCTTGTAGACCCAACGGTCGTATTGGGAACGTGCGTTGACATTTTTCCATATGATGGTGTCGTCACAGAGGAAAGTGACCGTAAAAAAATGAAGCTCTACAAATATTTCATTCGCCTTTCTTCTTTGAATTTTAAAGGGATCAAGTCTGAGAATGGTGGACTAAAAAACCTCCCTCGTTATATGGGATCAGCTATTTTCCGCTTAACTTCCCCACAGCTATGGAATCAAAAATTAGAGAGCCTTGCTTTGAAGTATAGTGTAGATCAAGCAACAGATCTTACTTGTACTATCTATGACCCTTATTATCCAAAAGGTATAAAAAAAGAATGCCTCTATGATTTGATTGATATGCCCTATGAAGACATTGTGGTCAAGGTTCCGAGAAAATACCATGAAATACTTGCCTACGAATTTGGAGAAAACTATATGACTCCACCACCTATTGAGCAACAAGTCCCAGGAGGGGATAAAAACTACTGGATTGATTAGATTAGTAAAAGTTGCTTAATGTTAAGATAAAGGAGTTTTCAAGGTGAAAAATAAATGGTTATTAAAATCAGTTAGCTATAGTGTTCTCGCATTCTTTCTATTACTGATTCAGTTATCGCAAGGAGTAGATGCAGATAGCATCTCTGCAGGTTAGGGCAATCGTATCCATTTCATAAATACTAAAGCAAAATCTGGGAGTGATGCCATCCTTCTGGAAAGCAATGGTCACTATGCCCTGATTGATATGGGTGAAAACTATGATTTTCCAAATGGGGAAGACCCTCGCTATCCCAGTCGTGTAGGAATTAGTAGACAGAACGATTATGTATTAGAAGATCGTCTCTTTCGTCACATGAAACACCTTGGGATACAAAAGTTAGATTTTATTCTAGGAACCCATGTCCATAGTGACCATATTGGATCTGCGGATGAAGTTCTTAAACGTTATCCTGTAGACAGATTTTATCTAAAGAGATACTCAGATGAGCGCATCACATCAAAATGGCGATTGTGGGACAATCTTTTTAATTATGACAATGCTGTCAAGACAGCTCTAGAGCGTGGCGTAACTCTTGTGCAAGACATTACTGAGAAGGAAAGTCACTTCACTTTAGGTGATATGGATATTCAGCTTTATAACTATAAAAACGAATATGATAGTGACGGTAAACTCAAGAGAGTCTATGATGATAATTCCAATTCGATTGTGGCTGTAGTAATTGTAGCGGGGAAAAAGATTTATCTGGGTGGGGACTTGGATAATGCTGAGGGGGCAGAGGATAAGTTAGGTCCTGAAATTGGTAAAGTCGATATGATGAAATGGAACCATCATTATGATGCCCACATTTCAAATACGATTCCTTTCTTAGACTCCCTATCTCCAAGTATGGTGGTAAATACATCCGCAGCAGAAGCCAATCTTGCTACAACTAGAGACTATCTTAAGAAACATGGTATTGAGGTAGTTCATGCTTCTAGCTAGACCAAGGATGCAACAGTCTTTACAATTAGCAGAAATGGTTTTACAAATGTGTCCGATTCTCTACCTAATATCCCCACTGTTAGTGAAACATGGTATAAAGAAGATGGTTACTGGAAATATCGTTTATCAGATGATCAGATGGCAATCGGTTGGCGAAAAATAGAAGGTATTTACTATTTCTTTAATGGCCAAGGACAAATGCAGGCAGGTAGATGGCTTCATTTGAACGACTCTCGTGAAAAAACAGATGGTAACTGGTATTATTTAAACAACAATGGACAAATGCAAGATACTGGTTGGTTTAAACAAGATGGTACTTGGTATTATATTGCTTCAAGTGGAGCAAGGAGCTACAGTCAGTTAGTTGAAATTGATGGGCAAAAATATCTATTTGACAAAGATGGGAAGATGCTGACTGGCCTTCAGGTCTATAATGGTAAGAAGATGGTCTTTGCTAGTAGTGGTGCCTTGCAGTCGGAGGGCAAAGCATCATCTTGGCAAAAGATTGCCTCAAATTGGTACTATTATGATGAAGACGGCATTTTGACAGTTGGTAAGAAAGACATCAAGGGAACAACGTACTACTTTGACAAAGAAGGTATCATGCAAACTGGCTGGGCCTTGGTAGATGGTAAATGGAACTACTTTGCGAATTCAGGAGCTATGGAAACTGGCTGGGTCAAGGATCAGGAAACATGGTATTATCTGGATAAAGATGGCATCATGTTAACTGGTAGACAAGATATAAATGGTGTTCGTTACTATTTGAATGCTAGTGGTGCCATGCAGACTGGCTGGAAGTGGCAAGACAATAGCTGGTACTTCTATACGAACTCAGGTGCTATGAAAACTGGTTGGTTGAAAGATAAAGAATCATGGTATTATTTGGATCCAGAAACTGGTATCATGGCTGTAGGATCTAAAGAAATTGACGGTAAGAACTATTTATTCAGCTCTTCAGGTACTATGCAAGTTGGATGGCAGTGGGTAAATGATAGTTGGCATTATTATGCCAATTCAGGAGCTCTACAAACAGGCTAGCTTAAAGATGGGGACACTTGGTATTATCTGGATGCTCAGAAAGGAACCATGTTGGTCGGTCTTCATACGGTGAATGCTCAGACCTACTATTTTGGTCCAAACGGAGTTATGCAAACTGGTTGGAAACAGCTTGATGGTAATTGGTACTATTTCCAAGCTGATGGTTCTTTGTTGAAGAACGCAACAACACCTGATGGTTACAAAGTAAACGAAGAAGGTATCTGGAAACAGGCTGTTGCTGCTGTAAATAGCGATGCAGTCAAGCCAGAACAGAAACAAGAAGCTAATTCCTCTATTGTTGAACAACCTAAACAAGATTCAAATCTAGAAGCCAACGCTTCTGATAAGAAAGAAAACGAATAAAGAAGAAATCCCCTACTGGCAACTAATTTATCAGTAGGGGATTTTTTTAATTTCGTTTTAATTTAGCAAGTACAAGGTTCAGTGCATAGTGGAGTGTTTTGTCTTTGGTAATAAAGAGGGTCAAGAGGTAATAGATACCACAAGTTGCTACGGTAGACAGAACCATGAGAATCATATTGAAGTTTACTGTGTAAGAATTGATTTGGAAAATCATCTTGAAAATATAGAAGATTGGGATAAAACCAAGGGATATAATGCTATAACGTGTTAAGGTTATAAAAATTTCTTTTAAACTAATCAATTGATGTTTCTTGATAAAATGAATTTCAAGTAAAACGACGATAGTTTCTGCGATAATGGTCGTAGCGATGTAATACTCAGGTGCAAAAATATTATTGAAATACAAGATGCTATTTAATAGTATATTAGCCCCACCACCAAGGAAGTAGAAGGCGGTTAAGCGATTTTCATGGTCGTTGATAAAGATAATCTGTTTACCAAGAATCAATTCAATAGCCCAAATGATGGTACGAAAAGCGAAGACGCTAGTTACGATACCTGCTTCAAGATATTTTTCAGAAGAATAAATAACAGTTGCGTACCGTCCCAATATCATAATCCCGATACTAGTTGGAACCATAAGGAAATAGAATAAGGATGCCGCTTGATTCACGAGATAATTATAGGACTTGTAATCCTTTTTACCGAGATAGTAGCCAAGGCGCGGAATACTAACGTTGATAGCTCCACTTAAGACACTGGCAATCAACATGACAATACTATAGGCAATTGTATAATAAGAAATGTAGTTTTCATCTGGTCCCTTGGTGATAAACATTCTATCTAGCAAGGTATAAAGCATATTAGCGTTTGCTAAGAGAAGCATAGTGAAGAGCGGTTTAGAAGCTTTAGCAAGTTCGACGAAACCGATCTTAACAAAAGAAACTTCTCTCTTAATCCAAAGAAAACTGAGCAGGTAGTTGAGGATAGTGGTCGCTGTCATAACGATAGCATAAGGAACGATATCATCTGCCGTTTTAACAAAGGCGAAGATAGCGACCAGCATGGTAATTCGAATAATTAATGTTTTGTAGAGGATGAAGGCATAGTTTTCATAAGCCTCGTTCATCCATTCGATATTGAGAAATTGGAAGAGTGCTTGAGCCCCTAGGATGTAGTAGAGGACTTTCAGATTCTCAATACTAGTGTCAAAGAAGATAATGAGGAAGTAGATACCAGTGGTCAGGAGAGAGGTGAAAACCGAGATATAAAACAACTTAGAAAAGACGTAGTTGATTTTATTCTTGTCATCCTTGACCTTACTAATAGCTCGAATCCCGTAGTTGTATATTCCAAAGGCAGCTAGTGGAATAACAAAGCTAGCCCAGGTATTGGCCGTATTGAAATAACCGTAGTTGGATTTGCTGAGAATCCGCGTCAGATAAGGATTGGTTATCAGTGGAAAAACGATATTGAGAATATTGACCAGCAAGCTGGCCAATGCATTAACTTTTATATTTTTCATTGAACTTTCTTTCTTAAATCTAAAATCATATCTAGTATTATATCACATTCTCGCTTCATTCTTTTGATAAAATCGTAAAAATCTAGTATAATAGATAGACTGAAAGTATGAGGTTACTAGATATGAAGATGAAACAAATTAGTGATACAACACTGAAAATCACGATGACTTTAGATGATTTGATGGATCGGGGAATGGAGATTGCAGACTTTCTCGTTCCTCAGGAAAAAACCGAAGAGTTTTTCTATACTATTTTAGATGAGTTAGAGATGCCAGACAATTTCCTTGATAGTGGCATGCTGAGTTTCCGCGTGACGCCAAAACCTGATAAGGTCGACGTCTTTGTGACCAAGTCCAAGATTGACCAAAATCTGGATTTTGAAGATTTGGCGGATCTACCAGACATGGAAGAATTAGCCCAAATGTCGCCGGATGAATTTCTCAAAACCTTGGAAAAGAGCATTGCAGATAAAACCAAGGACGATATTGAGGCCATCCAATCTCTAGAGCAGGTCGAAGCAAAGGAAGAAGAGCAAGAGCAAACAGAAAAGGAAACTGAGAGTAAGAAAGAACCTTATATCTACTATATCCTGCGCTTTGCAAGCCTTGCTGACTTAGTTGCTTTTGCAATGACGGTTAACTACCAGATGGAAACATCTGAACTCTATAAGATGAATGGATACTATTATTTGACAATCTTAGTCGATGTGGAAAATCATCCAAGTCCATATCCAGCCTGGCTCTTGGCTCGTATGCGTGAGTTTGCAGACGACAGTGACATCAGTCGTTCCGTTTTGCAAGAGTATGGGCAAATCTTGATTAACCATGACGCAGTTCTCGGTCTGCAAAAGATTCGTTCATAATTTTCAAAATTAATTTTCATTTATCAAGAAAGACGAATCAGATGATTCGTTTTTTCTTTTCTAGACCGAAATAGTGATTTACTATAATAGGAATTTTCACAAAATTCTGTTATAATGGCTATATCAGAAAATTTCTAGGAGACAAACATGACAGTTAAAATTGCTTTACTTGGATTTGGTACCGTTGCAAGTGGCGTGCCTTTCCTCCTAAAGGAAAATGGAGAAAAAATCGTTCAGTCAGCTCATTCAGAGATTGAAGTAGCCAAGGTATTGGTCAAGGATGAAGATGAAAAGAACCGCTTGCTTGCAGCAGGAAATGACTTTAACTTTGTAACCAATGTAGATGATATTTTGTCAGATCAAGACATTACAATCGTAGTGGAATTGATGGGGCGTATCGAACCAGCTAAGACCTTTATCACTCGTGCCTTAGAAGCTGGGAAACACGTTGTTACTGCTAACAAGGACCTTTTGGCTGTCCATGGTGCAGAATTGTTAGAAATCGCTAAAGAGCATAATGTAGCACTTTACTACGAAGCAGCTGTTGCTGGTGGGATTCCAATTCTTCGCACTCTAGCAAATTCATTGGCTTCTGATAAAATCACGCGCGTTCTTGGTGTCGTTAACGGAACTTCCAACTTCATGATGACCAAGATGGTCGAAGAAGGCTGGTCTTATGATGATGCTCTGGCTGAAGCGCAAAGACTTGGTTTTGCAGAAAGCGACCCTACAAATGACGTGGATGGGATTGATGCAGCCTACAAGATGGTCATTTTGAGCCAGTTTGCTTTTGGGATGAAGGTTGCCTTTGACGATGTAGCCCACAAGGGAATTCGCAACATCACACCAGAAGACGTAGCTGTAGCCCAAGACTTGGGCTATGTAGTGAAATTGGTTGGTTCTATCGAGGAAACTCCTTCAGGTATTGCTGCAGAAGTGACTCCAACCTTCCTTCCTAAAGCACATCCACTTGCCAGTGTGAATGGGGTAATGAACGCAGTCTTTGTGGAGTCTATCGGCATCGGTGAATCTATGTACTACGGACCAGGTGCGGGTCAAAAACCAACTGCAACAAGTGTTGTAGCGGACATTGTCCGTATCGTTCGTCGCTTGAATGATGGTACCATTGGCAAAGACTTCAACGAATATAGCCGTGAATTGGTCTTGGCTAATCCAGAAGATGTCAAAGCAAACTACTATTTCTCAATCTTGGCACCAGACTCAAAAGGTCAGGTTTTGAAACTTGCTGAAATCTTTAATGCTCAAGATATTTCCTTCAAGCAAATCCTCCAAGATGGCAAAGAGGGTGACAAGGCGCGTGTAGTGATTATCACTCATAAGATTAATAAAGCGCAGCTTGAGAATGTTTCAGCTGAGTTGGCCAAAGCTTCAGAATTTGACCTCTTGAATACCTTCAAGGTGTTAGGAGAATAGGATGAAGATTATTGTACCTGCAACCAGTGCCAATATCGGGCCAGGTTTTGATTCGGTCGGTGTAGCTGTAACCAAGTATCTTCAAATTGAGGTCTGTGAAGAACGGGATGAGTGGTTGATTGAACACCAGATTGGCAAATGGATTCCACATGATGAGCGTAATCTCTTGCTCAAGATTGCCTTGCAAATTGAGCCTGACTTGCAACCGAGACGTTTGAAAATGACCAGCGATGTTCCCTTGGCGCGTGGTTTGGGTTCTTCTAGCTCGGTTATCGTTGCTGGGATTGAACTAGCTAATCAACTGGGCAAGCTCAACTTATCTGACCATGAAAAGTTGCAGTTGGCAACCAAGATTGAAGGGCATCCTGACAATGTAGCTCCAGCCATTTATGGTAATCTCGTTATTGCAAGTTCCGTTGAAGGTCAAGTCTCTGCTATCGTAGCAGACTTCCCAGAGTGTGATTTTCTAGCTTATATTCCCAACTATGAATTGCGCACTCGAGACAGCCGCGGTGTCTTGCCTAAAAAATTGTCTTACAAGGAAGCTGTTGCGGCTAGTTCTATCGCCAATGTGGCGGTTGCAGCCATGTTGGCAGGAGACATGGTGACAGCTGGCCAAGCGATTGAGGGAGACCTCTTCCACGAGCGCTATCGTCAAAGTCTGGTCCGTGAATTTGCAACGATTAAGCAAGTAGCCAAAGAGAATGGAGCCTATGCGACCTATCTCTCTGGAGCAGGGCCGACAGTTATGGTCTTGGCTTCTCATGACAAGATGCCGGCGATTAAGGCAGAATTGCAAAAGCAGTCTTTCAAAGGCAAACTGCATGACTTGAAAGTTGATACCCAAGGTGTCCGTGTCGAAACAAAGTAAAGAAATAGAGGATAGGATGGGGAAACTCTTGACCAGAGGGCTTCCTATCCTTTTTTTGAAAAGAAGTTTATACTCAATGAAAATCAAAGAGCAAACTAGGAAGCTAGCCGCAGGTTGTTCAAAACAGTGTTTTGAGGTTGTGGATAGAACTGACGAAGTTAGCTCAAAATACTGTTTTGAGGTTGCAGATGTAAGCTGACGTGGTTTGAAGAGATTTTCGAAGAGTATTAGTTAAAAACTTGATAAAGGAGAAATAAAGATGGCAGAAATTTATCTAGCAGGTGGTTGTTTTTGGGGCCTAGAGGAGTATTTTTCACGTATTTCTGGAGTGCTGGCAACCAGTGTCGGCTACGCTAATGGCCAAGTCGAAACGACCAATTACCAGTTGCTCAAGGAAACAGACCATGCAGAGACTGTTCAAGTGATTTATGATGAGAAAGCTGTGTCACTCAGAGAGATTTTGCTTTATTATTTTCGTGTTATTGATCCCTTGTCTATTAACCAGCAGGGGAATGACCGTGGTCGCCAATATCGAACTGGGATCTATTACCAAGATGAAGCAGACTTGCCGGCTATCTACACAGTGGTGCAGGAGCAAGAACGCATGCTGGGTCGAAAGATTGCAGTAGAGGTGGAGAAACTTCGCCACTACATTTTGGCTGAAGACTACCACCAAGACTATCTCAAGAAAAATCCTTCTGGTTACTGTCATATCGATGTGACCGATGCTGAGAAGCCATTGATTGATGCCTCTAACTATGAAAAGCCTAGTCAAGAAGCGTTGAAGGAAAGCTTAACTGAAGAATCCTACCGTGTTACCCAAGAAGCTGCTACAGAGGCTCCATTTAGCAATGCCTATGACCAAACCTTTGAAGAAGGGATTTATGTAGACATCACGACGGGTGAGCCACTCTTTTTCGCTAAGGATAAGTTTGCCTCAGGTTGTGGTTGGCCAAGTTTTAGCCGTCCGATTTCCAAGGAATTGATTCACTATTACAAAGACCTGAGTCACGGAATGGAGCGAATCGAAGTTCGTTCTCGGTCAGGAAATGCTCACTTGGGCCATGTTTTCACAGATGGACCTCAGGAGTTAGGTGGCCTCCGTTACTGTATTAATTCTGCTTCCTTACGCTTTGTAGCCAAGGATGAGATGGAAAAAGCAGGATATGGCTATCTATTACCTTACTTAAACAAATAAAACTGAGAGGGTGGGGCTTCCCACTTTCTTCATTTCTAGAATATGAATAGAAGGGATTTATGAAACACTTACTATCTTACTTCAAACCCTATATCAAAGAATCAATTTTGGCTCCACTGTTCAAGCTGCTAGAAGCTGTTTTTGAGCTCTTGGTTCCCATGGTGATTGCTGGGATTGTTGACCAATCCTTGCCTCAGAGAGATCAAGGGCATCTATGGATGCAGATTGGCCTGCTTCTTATCTTTGCAGTGATTGGCGTTTTAGTGGCCTTGGTAGCTCAGTTTTACTCAGCCAAGGCAGCGGTTGGTTTTGCCAAGGAATTGACAGACGACCTCTATCGTCATATTCTTTCTTTACCTAAGGACAGCAGAGACCGTTTGACAACTTCTAGCTTGGTGACCCGCTTGACTTCGGATACTTACCAGATTCAGACTGGTATCAATCAATTCCTGCGCCTCTTTTTGAGAGCGCCTATTATCGTTTTTGGTGCCATTTTTATGGCCTATCGCATCTCGGCTGAGCTGACTTTCTGGTTTTTGGTCATGGTTGTCATTCTGACCATTGTCATTGTCGGTCTCTCTCGACTTGTCAATCCTCTTTACAGCAGTCTCAGAAAGAAAACGGACCAGCTGGTTCAGGAAACGCGCCAGCAATTGCAAGGGATGCGAGTTATTCGTGCTTTTGGTCAGGAAAAACGAGAGTTACAAATTTTTCAAACTCTTAACCAAGTTTATGCTAGATTGCAAGAAAAGACGGGTTTCTGGTCTAGTTTGTTAACACCTCTGACCTATCTGATTGTTAATGGAACTCTTCTCGTCATCATCTGGCAGGGCTATATTTCAATTCAAGGAGGTTTACTCAGTCAAGGTGCCCTCATTGCCCTCATCAACTATCTCTTGCAAATCTTGGTGGAATTGGTTAAGCTTGCCATGCTGATTAATTCTCTCAACCAATCCTATATCTCAGCCAAGCGAATCGAGGAAGTTTTTACCGAAGCTCCAGAAGATATTTTTTCAGAATTAGAACAAAAGCAAGCTACCGGTGATCGGGTTTTGCAAGTCCAAGAATTGACCTTTACCTATCCCGATGCGGCTCAAGCTTCTCTGAGAGACATTTCCTTTAATATGAATCAAGGGCAGCTCCTTGGTATCATCGGGGGAACTGGTTCAGGTAAATCAAGCTTGGTGCAAGTCTTACTTGGACTTTATCCAGTAGACAAGGGGAGCATTGACCTTTATCGAAATGGTCGTAGTCCTCTTAATCTTGAGCAGTGGCGGTCTTGGATTGCCTATGTACCTCAAAAAGTCGAACTCTTTAAAGGAACCATTCGTTCCAACTTGACATTGGGTTTCAATCGAGAAGTATCTGACCAGCAACTCTGGCAAGCTTTGGAGATTGCGCAAGCTAAGGATTTTGTCAGTGAAAAGGAAGGACTTTTGGATGCTCTGGTTGAGGCAGGAGGGCGAAATTTCTCAGGCGGACAAAAACAAAGGCTGTCTATCGCACGAGCAGTCTTGCGCCAAGCTCCATTTCTCATCCTAGATGATGCGACCTCAGCTCTCGACACCATCACTGAGTCCAAGCTCTTGAAAGCAATTCGAGAAAACTTACCTAACACGAGCTTAATCTTGATTTCTCAAAGGACTTCGACACTACAGATGGCTGACCAGATTCTCCTCTTGGAAAAAGGGGAGCTCCTAGCTATCGGTAAGCACGAGGACTTGATGAAGTCCAGTCAAGTCTATCGCGAAATCAATGCATCCCAACATGGAAAGGAGGACTAGCATGAAACGACAAACTGCAAACCAGACTCTCAAGCGTTTGGCGAAAGACCTTTCAAGCCATCCCTTCCTCCTTTTCCTAGCCTTTCTAGGAACTATTGCCCAAGTTGGCTTATCAATTTACCTACCTATTCTGATTGGGCAGATCGTTGACCAGGTCCTCGTAACTGGTTCTTCACCAGTTTTTTGGCAGATTTTCATCCAGATGATCTTGGTGGTCATAGGAAATACACTGGTACAATGGGCCAATCCTCTTCTTTATAATCGTCTAATCTTCTCTTATACCAAAGACTTGCGAGAGCGAATCATTCATAAGCTCCATCGTTTACCGATTGCTTTTGTGGATCGGCAGGGCAGTGGAGAGATGGTCAGTCGTGTAACCACAGACATAGAACAGCTGGCAGCCGGCTTGACCATGATTTTTAACCAATTTTTCATTGGCATTCTGATGATTTTGGTTAGTATTCTAGCCATGCTTCAAATCCACCTCCTCATGACTCTCTTGGTCTTGCTGTTGACGCCGCTGTCCATGGTGATTTCACGCTTTATTGCCAAACGCTCCTATCATCTCTTCCAGAAGCAAACAGAGACGAGAGGAATTCAGACTCAGTTGATTGAAGAATCGCTTAGCCAGCAGACCATTATCCAGTCCTTCAATGCTCAGACAGAGTTTATCCAAAGACTGCACGAGGCGAATGCCAACTACGCAAGCTATTCTCAGTCAGCTATCTTTTATTCCTCAACGGTTAATCCTTCAACTCGCTTTGTCAATGCGCTCATTTATGCCCTTCTTGCTGGAGTGGGAGCCTATCGTATCATGATGGGTTCAACATTAACCATTGGGCGTTTAGTGACTTTTTTGAACTATGTCCAACAGTACACCAAGCCCTTTAACGATATTTCTTCGGTTCTAGCCGAATTGCAAAGTGCTCTCGCTTGCACAGAGCGTGTCTATGCTGTCTTAGAGAGTCCTGAGGTGGCTGAAACAGGTAAGGAAGTCTTGACCAGTGACCAAGTCAAGGGAGCTATTTCCTTTAAACATGTTTCTTTTGGGTACAATCCTGAAAGAATCTTGATTAAGGACTTATCCATCGATATCCCAGCTGGTAGCAAGGTAGCTATCGTTGGTCCGACAGGTGCTGGTAAGTCAACTCTTATCAATCTCCTCATGCGTTTTTATCCTATTAATTCAGGAGATATCTTGTTAGACGGTCGTTCTATTTACGATTATACCCGAGCATCATTGAGACAGCAGTTTGGGATGGTGCTACAGGAAACCTGGCTCAAGCAAGGGACCATTCATGACAATATTGCCTTTGGAAATCCTGATGCCAGTCGGGAGCAGGTGATTGCTGCTGCAAAGGCAGCCAATGCAGACTTTTTCATCCAACAGTTGCCACAGGGATACGATACCAAGTTGGAAAATGCAGGAGAATCCCTCTCTGTCGGGCAAGCCCAGCTCTTGACCATCGCCCGAGTCTTTCTAGCTATCCCAAAGATTCTTATCTTAGACGAAGCGACTTCTTCCATCGATACACGGACAGAGGTGCTAGTACAGGATGCCTTTGCCAAACTGATGAAGGGGCGCACAAGCTTTATCATTGCTCACCGTTTGTCAACTATTCAGGATGCAGATTTGATTCTTGTCTTGGTAGATGGTGATATTGTTGAGTATGGTAACCATCAGAACCTCATGGCTAGAAAGGGCAAGTATTACCAAATGCAAAAAGCTTCAGCTTTTAGCTCTGAATAATCCTTTCTATTTTGAAATCTTATGAACGAAAAAAGTTGCCTTCGGGTGACTTTTTTGTTACAATAGCTAGAAAAATTATTCACTGTAAATTGTCTTATAGAAAAGGAGCCTATAATGAAAGTCTATCAGCATGTAAATATCGTGACTTGTGACAAAGATTTCCACGTTTATTTGGATGGTGTCTTAGCCGTTAAGGACTCTCAAATCGTCTATGTCAGCCAAGAGGAGCCAGAGATTTTAGAGCAAGCTGAGCAGATTATAGACTATCAGGGAGCCTGGATCATGCCTGGTTTGGTCAATTGCCACACCCATTCTGCTATGACAGGTTTGCGAGGAATTCAGGATGACAGCAATCTCCACGAATGGCTCAATGACTATATCTGGCCAGCAGAAGCAGGATTTACTCCCGATATGACTACCAAGGCAGTCAAAGAAGCTCTGACAGAGATGCTCCAGTCAGGGACAACAACCTTCAACGATATGTATAATCCCAATGGTGTGGATATTGAGAGAATTTATCAGGCAGTCAAGGCTTCCAAGATGCGTTGTTATTTCTCACCGACCCTCTTTTCTTCAGAGACAGAAACAACTGCTGAGACTATAAGTAGAACACGAGCCATCATAGAGGAAATCTTAGGATATAAAAATCCAAATTTCAAAGTTATGGTAGCCCCTCATTCTCCCTACAGCTGTAGTAGAGACTTGCTGGAAGCGAGCTTAGATATGGCAAAAGAGCTGGACATTCCTATCCATATCCATGTGGCGGAGACCAAGGAGGAATCAGGAATTATCCTGAAACGATACGGCAAACGCCCCCTCGCATTTCTAGAAGAACTAGATTACTTAGATCATCCGTCTGTCTTTGCTCACGGGGTCGAATTAAACGAGAGAGAAATTGAACGCTTGGCGACTTCTCATGTGGCTATCGCCCATAATCCTATTAGTAACCTCAAACTGGCCTCAGGGATCGCTCCAATCATCCAACTGCAAAAAGCAGGAGTAGCAGTCGGAATTGCGACTGACTCAGTTGCTTCCAATAATAATCTAGATATGTTTGAGGAAGGACGGACCGCAGCCCTTCTTCAGAAAATGAAGAGTGGAGATGCCAGCCAATTCCCTATCGAGACAGCCCTTAAG